>NZ_CALETI010000425.1 GCF_937920075.1 uncultured Agitococcus sp. | reverse complement strand
CATTGAAAAATATCTGCCACACTGTTTAATGGCTTTAACGGCTTATCAATCGCAATTTAATGGCAAAGTGATTCTGAAAGCTAGTGTTGATGCAAACTTTGATTTTTCAATGGAAAGTCATCATGATGTATTATTTGCATCAGGTGAGTTTTATCAAGATTTAACAGATGCTGTCGCACAGTTACAATCATTACATCTGATTTTAGTTAATCTAAAACTCCCTCATCAAATTTTGCTTGATGATGAGCTAGGTTTTTTGTATCAGCGTTTTTATTATCTTAGCTAAAAACAAAAAACCGCGACAATGCGCGGTTTTAATCTGGCGGTGAGAGAGGGATTCGAACCCTCGATACGCTATTAACGTATACACGCTTTCCAGGCGTGCGCCTTCAACCACTCGGCCATCTCACCATATTTAGTCTTTATGACTAACAAGGCGCGCAAATATATACTAATTTATTAAAGAAATCAAAAGTATTTTTTTATTTTTTGCTATCACGAATGAGTGTTACACTATAGTTCGCTATTATGAGCAGAGATCTTTTTATGAGTGATACACATAATCAACAAACGCCATTGCATTTATTAACCTTAGGTGCATTAGGTGTTGTGTTTGGCGACATTGGTACAAGTCCATTATACGCCTTAAAAGAATGTTTTCATGCCAGTCATGGTCTTGCAATTACTCATGATAATGTTCTGGGTTTGTTGTCAACTATTTTTTGGGCAATCACTTTAGTTGTGTCCATAAAGTATATCTTTTTTATTATGCGTGCAGACAATAATGGTGAAGGCGGCATTATGGCTTTACTTGCCTTAAGCCTGCGTAATAAAACCATTAGCAATACCCAACGACTATTTTTGGTGAGCATCGGTTTATTTGGTGCTGCACTATTTTTTGGTGATGGTATTATCACCCCTGCCATTTCGGTTTTATCAGCCGTAGAAGGCCTCAAATTAGTAACGCCCGTTTTTGATCCTTATGTTATTCCAATTACGATTGGCGTATTAATTTCATTATTTATGATTCAACGACATGGCACAGGCTCTGTTGGTAAGCTATTTGGCCCTGTGATGCTATTGTGGTTTAGTACATTGGCAATTTTGGGCATCTCCAATATTTCGCAATATCCTGCTGTGTTGCAATTGGTAAACCCTTATTGGTCGATTCAGTTTATTTTGCATCATCCAACGATTGCCTTTATTACCCTAGGTGCTGTTGTCTTAACCATTACGGGTGGTGAAGCTTTATATGCGGATATGGGGCATTTTGGTCGAAAACCTATTAATTATGCGTGGTTTGGTTTAGTTTTTCCTGCATTAATATTAAATTATTGTGGACAAGGTGCATTATTATTAACTCATCCAGAAGCTGTAGAAAATCCCTTTTATCAACTTGCACCCAGTTGGTTTATTTTGCCGTTAATTGGCTTAGCTACCCTATCTACCGTGATTGCCTCACAAGCCGTTATTTCTGGCGTTTTCTCGATTGCTCGCCAAGCGATGCAATTAGGTTATTTGCCACGTTTTGAAATATTACACACTTCTGCCAAAGAAATGGGGCAAATTTATATTCCTTTGTTAAATTGGCTATTATTAGTGTCAATTATTGCCCTCGTCTTGATGTTTAAATCATCGAGTAATTTAGCTGCTGCTTATGGTATTGCCGTCACCATGACCATGATTTGTGACACTTTACTTGCCGCTTTTGTCGCTGTCACAATTTGGGGATGGTCAAAACGCCTCACCTTATCAGTCGTTATTCCTTTATTATTTGCCGATTTTGCTTTTTTTGGTGCAACTTCTTTAAAATTTTTACAAGGCGGATGGTTTCCTGTTCTAATTGGTATTAGTGCATTTACTGTCATGATTACATGGAAGCGTGGTCGTGAAATTTTGTTTGAAAAACTTAACAAAGAAACCATGCCGCTCAACTTATTTGTTAATAGTATTGGTGCTGGCTCGATTCAAACCATTGAAGGAACAGCTATTTTTATGACGGGCACACATCAATCTGTGCCTCATGCCCTCCTTCACAACATTAAGCACAATAAAATTCTCCATGAACGTAACATTTTATTAACCCTACAAACCAAAGATATTCCTGTGGTTATGCCACAAGATCGACTTAAAGTTGAGCAAATTTCGCCAAATTTTTGGTTGATGACCGCCTGTTATGGTTTTAAAGAGCAACCTGATGTGCCTGAATTATTAGAACTATGTGCGATTTATCACGAACTCAGTTTTGATATGATGGATACCAGCTTTTTCTTATCACGTGAACGGATTATTCCGCGTGTTGAAGGTGGTATGGCACGTTGGCGTGAATTATTATTTGTGGCGATGTCACGTAATGCTGCCTCAGCAACGGATTTCTTCCAAATTCCCACCAATCGAGTAGTGGAACTTGGCACTCAAATTGAACTCTGAGAACAATTTGTGGGAGCTAAGCTCCCATAAATCATTTGCTTAACGATTAAGCTGTTTGTAGAATACCCCCAATATTGTCATACGACATTTAAGGTCTGCTTAGCCTTTAAGTTTTAGTATAAGAACAATCAAAAAACCAACACTCAAATTATATAACTAACAATATAGGACTTACGCTGTTATCACTGGTTTGTTCGCATTTCAACCGTTTTCATGGTTACTGAGCGTAGTCGAAGTAACGGTTTTATACTTACAAAACACGCTAATTTCGGTGAAATGAGTAAGCCCTAAATAATAGAGCATTTTACAATGGCTAATAATCCTAAAAACTTTACCAAAATTGGTATCTTTTACGATGGCAATTTCTTCTTACACGTTAGCAATTATTATCAATATTATCATCCACGCAAATCACGAATTAGTATTTCGGGTTTACACGAGTATATTCGGCATCGCGTTGCTGCCGAAGAAAATACTGATGTTCGTTATTGCCATATTGTTGATGCCCATTATTTTCGGGGTCGTTTGCGTGCCCAAGATGCTGAGCAACGCGATTTATTACTCAAAGAGCGTTTATTTGATGAAGTATTAATGCGCGAAGGTGTTACCACACATTATTTGCCACTAGGGCCTGATGGTGAAAAAGGGATTGATGTTTGGTTAGCTTTAGAGGCCTATGAACTATCTATTTATAAACAATTTGACGTGTTGGTGTTAGTCGCGTGTGATGGTGATTTTAGACCCCTATTACGCAAGCTAAATACAGTTGGTACACGTGTCATGTTATTAGCATGGGATTTTGAATACACCGACCGCCACAGTGTGCAAAAACTGACTCGTACTGCACAAGTTTTATTAGATGAAGCCACTTATCCTGTCTTAATGCACCAAGTCATTGATGATCGTTCTGCACGCAACGATCAGCAAATCAATAAATTATTCCTATATCCTAAAGAGGAACAAGCGATTCTAAATGCCTTAAATTATGGCTTACCCTATCCTACTATGCCAACAACCACAGCCAATCACGCCTCACACTCAGCCACTACCCCGTCAGAAAATCGTAGTTTAGGTATAGTACAAAGTGTTAAAGAAGGTGGATTTGGTTTTATTACGCCAGATGAAGATATGGAAAATATCTTCTTTCATTATAGTGAAGTCAAAAATCGTAATTTTACCGATTTACACATTGGTGATCGTGTAAGTTATATTTTAGGTAGAAATGATAAAGGTTATTGTGCAACTCAAATCATGGTCGAAAATCAAACTGACTCGGTATTTTATAACGACCCTCCTTATGATGATGAACCTTTTTTAGCTTATGATGAGGATTGAACAGGCAGATAAGCCGCCACAAACTCTGGCGGCATACGTTTTGGTTTGCCTGTGGTCATATCAACAGTAATAAAATGGGTTTGACCTGTTAAGACTGTTTTATTATCAGCCAAGCGAATAATTTGATAATCACGAACAGTTGATAGTTTACCGTCATTGGCACTAATCCAAGTACCAATCGCTAGCTCATCGCCAACATGTGTGGCCAACAAATAGTTCAGTTCGTGTTTACGTACTACACAACCACAGCCCAAACGATAATAGGCAGCAATATCTAAACCTAAAGCTTGAGAATGCCCCCACGCAGCTTTTTCAAGCCATTGTAGGTAAGTAACATTATTAGTATGAGCAAACTCATCTTGATGAGCTGGGATAACTGTCACACAATCAATATAGGCAGGTGTGACAGTCCATGGCAGGGTATTAAGCGTGTGTAACATTACCACCTAACAAGACTAAAACAGCTTCTAACTCTCTAATCATATCCTTAATGACCACATTGAGCATATTTTGGCTGATTTGAACTTGATAAGCCAACATAGCCTCTGACGGGCTAGGTTCAATGCTGGGCGCTGATTCAGCAACAATCGCTTCCATGACTTTAGCCATCGGTCGTGCGTGTTCTGTTTGTAACTGCAAACGTGCACCACTAATGGTAAAACCTTGTTCATATAACAAACTACGAATTTGACGAATCATCAGCACATCTTCGCGTTGGTAATAACGGCGATTACCACGTCGCTTCATTGGGCTAAGCTGTTCAAATTCCTGCTCCCAATAACGCAACACATGTGGTTTAACGTTACATAACTCTCCTACTTCACCAATGGTAAAGTAACGTTTATTGGGAATCGCAGGTAATAACGCGTTATGACTGGGTTCTAGCATAAGCGTCTACTCGTTGTCTTAGTTTTTGTCCTGCTTTAAACGTTACTACACGACGTGCAGTAATTGGAATTTCTTCGCCTGTTTTTGGATTACGACCTGGACGTTGACGTTTATCGCGCAAGTCAAAATTACCAAAGCCAGATAATTTTACAGGCTGATTATTTTCTAAAGCTAAACGAATCTCCTCAAAGAAGATATCAATTAATTCTTTGGCTTCTTGCTTGTTAAGTCCTAACTCGTTAAACAAGTGTTCAACCATATCTGCTTTGGTCAGTGCGCTCATATGTACCTCTTATTATAATCAACTCAGAACTTACGCATTTCATCAAAATTAGTGCGTTTTGTAAGCTAAAAATCATTAAAAAT
>NZ_CALETI010000424.1 GCF_937920075.1 uncultured Agitococcus sp. | reverse complement strand
GGAATTATGGAATTGCCTTTAGACACTCCGTTAGGATTATCGGCTGCCGAGTATTTCAACGTAGAAAGTGATATTGTTTACACGATTGGATTAACACCAAATCGTTCGGATGGGTTTTCGCATATTGGTGTGGCAAGAGATTTGCGTGCGGCTTTGCGTGGCGTATACAATGTAGGTTTGGATTTGAAATTACCTTCGTCTGTAGTGGCGCAAAAATTCTCTTCGCCAATTGCCGTTAAAATTGAGAATGCCAAGGCTTGTGAGCGTTACAGCGCTTTGTATATCAAAAATATAAAGGTACACGAATCTCCACTTTGGTTGCAAAATCGATTGAAAGCCATTGGCGTAAAGCCAATCAACAATATTGTAGATGTAACCAATTTTGTATTGCACGAAATGGGACAACCACTGCATGCCTTTGATGCTGCAAAAAAAACCATTGAGCAGCGCGAAAAAGAGGCTGGTTTTGCTCCATCCCAACCACAAATATTTGTGGGTAAAGAAATGCAGCAAAATTTGCCTAAATTAGAAGAAAGTTTATTTCCTTAACCTAATTCCCCCCGATAAGGGGGGGGAGTTTAAGACAAGCCAGCGACATGTTCGAGTTCGTTGAGAGAGTCTTCTAAATAAGCTAACAAGCGTTGCATACTCGGCAAGGCTTTGCGACAAGCAATTAAACCAAACTCCAAACGGTCAACATAACTGGTTAAGGTAATGTTGAGAGCCATGCCATCTAAAACGATAGAAACGGGATAAAAACCATCTAACAATGCGCCATTCCAGTACATGGGTTCTTTAGGGCCGGGTACGTTAGAAATAACAACGTTGAATGCTTGTAGTTTGGGTGCAATGCCTGTTAATAAATTAAGACCAGCAATGCTATATACCAAGGCACTATAGGCCATAATTTCACTTTGAGTCATACGACAAAAACGGTCTTTAGCATTTTGTACTGAGCGGTGAATGACATCGACACGGGCTAAAGGATCGGCAAGATGTGTTCCCAAGTTTGCTAAAATCATGGTGATTTGGTTCCCAGAGTCACTATCATCACGACGTAACGACATGGGTACCATGGCAATCAATGGTTTAGCAGGAAGGGCATTCAAATCTAATAAATAGGTACGTAATGCACCTGCGCACATTGCCATCACTACATCATTAATGGTCACACCCAACTTTTTACCAATCGCTTTGATGCGTGGTAGGCTATAAGATTGCGCCGCAAAACGACGCGAGCCACTAACGCGTTGATTTAAGATGCTGCGTGGTGCTTGAAACACAGACACATAATCGGGATCTTTGTCGTAAGATGCCTTAATAGCTTGATAAAGTTCTTTAGCAACTTTAGGTACACTCGTGGCTTGATGGCGTAAACGATTGATTGTTTCCGCAAAATTAGCCAGTGCTTTCGCTTCCTCTTTAGAGCGTTTATCGCGTTTAATCGCCCATAGAGGAGTGACGGCTTTGGTAGTTGGGTCAGAAGATAAAGATTTTTGGGCAATACGCATACCAGCAATACCATCAATCACTGCATGATGCATTTTAAAGTATAAAGCAAAACGATTGCCTTCAATGCCTTCAATTAAGTGACATTCCCAAAGCGGTTTGGCACGATCTAATAACGCACTATGTTCTTGGGAGACATAGGTTAATAACTCACGAATCCTGCCTGGATCAGGTAAGGCAATATGACGAAAATGATGTTCTAAATCAAATTCATCATCTTCGTTCCAAAACATGCCATCTAAACGTTGGTTAAAAGGACGCACAGGTGGTGTAGTTGCTTTAAATTGTTCTGCAACTTCTCGGACAAAATTTTCATCTGCATCTTCAGGAATTTTAAATAACATGAGTCCGCCAACATGCATGGGTTGTTGACGACGTTCTAACCATAAAAATGCTTGATCAATAGGACCAAGAGCACGCATAAACTTCTCCTTATTAAATTGGTACGTTGGTACACATTAAGACATTAAAACCTGATGCTTGTAAATTATTTTATGAATTAGCTTTATGTTTTGAGTGAAAAATGGCCAATTATTTGATTTTTAAGATACTAAAATCTTTTATATTTTAATGATTAAGGCTTAAAAAATTCCTAAAGTAATAGCCTAAAAGGTTGTAGAGAGATTGTCTAATATTTTTATTTGACTAGAGGTCATAAGTTTTAATAAATTGGGGTTTGCAATAGTGTATAAAAAGAGCGATAACCACAAAATAATTAAGTTTTTTGTATAACATATAAGGTCTGTTGATGTACTAGCTATAAATAGCCTAAAAATTAATGCAAGAAAGCTAAAAACTTGAACGATGTTGTCAACTCAAAGGAGAATAACCATGACAAACACTAAAAAATTCATATTGACGCCTATAGTTACAGCAATCTTGTTGAGTGGTTGTAATAGTAATGATGACGATCCAGTTGCTGCTAAATCACTTGCCAATAATACCAATGCTGTAACGCTTAAAACGCTTACTGTCACGCCATCTTTAGGCAAAATTTTAAACGCTAAAGTTAAATTAAAAAATGCCGCCAATAATGCGCCACTTGGTGAAACAACAACAGGCACAACAGGTAAAGCCATTTTTAATGTGCCTGCTTCTGTTACTACCGTCATTGCCGAAGTGCAGGGGGGCAACGGTGCAAAATATTTTGATGAAGCTAAAAAACAAATGGTGGATATGCCTGCAACAACGGTTATTCGTGCCGCAGCCTCAGTCGTCAATACCAATAGTGAAATTGGTGTTACTGCGTTAACCGAAGCAGCCGTACAACGTGCAGAGGCATTAGCAGGAACGGGCGGTAACATTATTCCACATTTAAACACGGCTAAAGCAACCGTAGAATCTGTTTTTAGTGTACAAGATATTTTAAAAGCTCCAGCGTTAGTAGGTAGCACTTTGGATATGGCTAATTTGGGCAGTAGCCAAGCAGAACAATACGCCTTACGTTTGGCCAGTTTAGCTAAAATTGCTGCGCAAAATTTAGGCTCAACAGAAGCCGCGCCTGCTGCCAAAATGGCACAAGCTGTTGCTCAAGATTTAGCCGATGGTGATATTGATGGCTCTGGAAATACAGGCACTTTGCCTTATGATTTGGCAACTTTTGCCGCACAATATCAAGCACAAGTGCTTGCTTTAGTACAAGACTTATTAACTAATGCCTCGCAAGGCGGTTTTGATGTAACCAAGTTACAAGCATTGTTGACGTTTGTTCAGAATAATCCTGTTAGCCTTAATGTGACGCCGCCCCCCATTCCTTTTGCTTTAACAGGTTTTACACCAGTGAGTGCTGTTGTTGGGGCAGAGGTGACGATTACAGGCACAGGTTTTGTTGCTGATACCACTAAAATGAAAGTTACTTTTGCTAATAATGTGATGGCAGAGATTGTTAGTGCAACGGCAAACTCATTGGTAGTAAAGGTGCCTCAAGGTGCAGTGACTGGTAAAGTAACGGTTACTAATTTAAATACCAATGAAAGTAAAGTGTCGGTGGTAGATTTTACGGTGATGGCTACAGGTGGTGGAGCTGATTGTGGACAAATGCCAACATTGACTTTTAATGATTTGTTGCCATTTGCAGGCAGTTACGCTGTCGAAATTAAAAACGGCTCTTTAAATCCAACGACTCCTCCAAGTGTTGTTAAAGCTGCAACATTGCAATTAACGGCTATCAATCCGAGTGCTAACAGTGCTTTAGTCAAATTAAATGGCGCGACTGCAAATGTCTTGGCTGTTTGTCAAAATGGTGATAGCAAAAATAATGTCATGGTTGTTTTAAATACAAATAACGCACACATTGATTTTAATTTGTTGAATAACCAAAAGATGGCAAACGGTATAGATTTTTCTGGTGCTGGTGAATATTTTGATACAAAACAAACCAATACAGGTGGTGGTGGTTGTACTGGCACGGTAACCGCCACACCGAATGCCAAC
>NZ_CALETI010000423.1 GCF_937920075.1 uncultured Agitococcus sp. | reverse complement strand
GTTTTTGTTGTGCTTTGAGTGGTTACACTATAAGCCAACAATACATCACTTTCGGCAACGCCTAATTGTTTGAGACCAGTCACAACTGGGCGAATAACTTGGCTACGTAAAGCCTCCAATGTTGCTTTTTCGGCAGCTGAATAATTTTTTAAATATAAATCGGTATTATCAGTAACTTTGGTATCACTATTTAACAGTTTAAACATATAGCTCGGTGCAACCATACCACCATCTAATGTTTTTACGCCCTTTTTCAAAGCCACTAAATAAGTTGTGCTTGCCGCTAAAGGCTTTAATGGTTCTATTAATAAACGAGTACGTTGGGCATTAATAGGGACACCACTACTGTCTTTTACCGTTGATGACTCTATCGTGTAATCTTCACCGTACTTTAATACTCTAGTTAAAGCGGGATTGGCATTTGTTTCAACAATCATTAAATTTTTGGTAAGTGCTTCAGATTTCACATCAACCATACCAAAAATATCAATAAACCAAGAAGCAGTGGTTGAGTAACCATCCTGCAAATTAGCTTGTGTAACTAGAGGATTATTGCTCGCATTAGGAATATTTAACGTAGGCGTTTTAGCACCAGCAAAAAAAGCATCAAACGGGAAAGGAACAATTGCGCTACGATTTTCACCTGCTGGAATAACTGGCTCAAAACCAACATATGTTTCAGTGACCGCTTGTTGTTCTTCGTCATCACCAATACAACCCACCAATCCTAAAGAAACGGCTAACATAGCAACCGCAAGACGTGTTTTTTTCATCATAGACTCCAATTGAAAGGCAAAAGGCTTGTATCATTTATGCTTATTTAATCACTATACGTTATTATTTTTGGCAACAATACAAACCCAATATTGTTGAGAATTTACACCGTTATCATGGATTGCCATGAAATATATAAATCCTGTGTTGTTATTATTCAAAGCTGATTTATAACGCGTTTTACCCCTATTCTTCAATCAAACATTGTCACTAATCTGTTAACTATCGTTCAATTTCTTGCATCATTTGTTTTTCGCGTGTTTCTTGCATTTTGTTACGGTTTTGAATCATGTCTTCCCTCACCTCATGTAACAATAATTTTTCTTCTTTTGGGGCTTGTTGTTTTTGTGGCAACGGCTCTAAACGACTAATTTTGCCTGTATCAACAATGGTTTGTGTTGCATTTTTATGTTCGGGTGTTGTGGAGTAATGCACTGTTCCATCTTTGTCTTTCCATGTATACACTTCTGTTTTTGTGGCAATCGGTGCTGGTGTGGTTTGCATCTTTTGCCATTGTTTTTTCAAATTATCTTGTTGCCACCATGCTAGGCCAGCTATGACTAACATGCCAACAACAATTTTATCTCCCACAGCCATATTTCGCTCCTCGATAAAAATAGAGTATCCTCAATCATAGCTCTTCATTATATTTTACAAATTATCATGTTTCATCGCACATTGTTATTTATTGGTGTTAATCTTTTAGCTAACGCTAGCTTTGCGTTACCCAAAGAACAACTGACTGCTGGCGGCATTGCCATTATTCCTTTGCCAAGTTATATCTCTGAAAATGCTCAAGTAAAATTTGGCTCTAACTTAGTGCCTGTTATTACACGAGAAGACGCATTATTTGCTGTCGTTGGTATTCCGTTAAGCCACAAAGAGCCTGAGCTATCTATTACGATCACTGATAATCAACTTAGTGATCATTTAACGATTCAATTAAGTAACAAAGACTATCCCGAACAACGCATCACATTGCAAGAAACACAAAGCAACAAAGTCACACCAAGTGAAGATGAGTTAGCTCGTTATAGCCGTGAAGCGATAGAGCAAAAAACGGTTTATCAACTCTTTTCGTCTTCTCAAACAAAATCATGGCCAAATTTTGCATGGCCAATCAAAGGCCGAATTAGCAGCCCGTTTGGTTTAAAACGCTTTTTTAACGACCAACCGCGTGACCCTCATTCGGGTTTAGATGTGGCTGCTCCCGAAGGAAAAGCCATTGCTGCACCTGCGAATGGTATTGTTGCCCAAACAGGTGATTATTTTTTTAATGGCAAAACAGTGATGATTGATCATGGTCAAGGCATTATTTCAATGTTATGCCATTTAAGCAAAGTTGATGTTGCAAAAGGTCAAACTATAAAACAAGGAGATATCATTGGTTTGGTGGGACAAACAGGTCGGGCAACAGGCCCTCATCTGCACTATGGTGTAAGTATTAACAATGCACGTATTGATCCACTGTTAGTATTGCCAACCCCATGAAACACCATATTTTTTTAAATCAATTAACATGGTCAACACAACAAACCCATAATCACTTGCTTAAACTTAATAAAGATGAACAACAACAGGCAAAAATCTATACCCACCCTTTACGTTTAAGAGCATTTGTTGCTAGCCGCCTCATGCTAAAACAAGCATTAAATTTGCTTAATAATACTCAGCAAGATTGGTTATTTGCTAAAGATCAAGGACGTTTAATTATTCGGTATCCTGCGGTTAAATGGTATATCAGCCTAACGCACAGTGATGACTATTTAGCTTGTTTATTAAGCCCACAACCTTATTGTGGTGTTGACTTAGAACAGAGAATGTATAAACCACGTTTTTTAGCGATTGCCAAACGTTTTTTTGCAACTGATGAATTTTTACATCTAAACACATTAACAGAAGATCAAGCATTCATTTGTTTTTTGGATTGGTGGACGCGAAAAGAGGCTTGTATTAAGGCTTGGCATGTGGGGATTGCTCATCATTTAAATAGCATTGTCTTTAATCCATCGCAATTATGCCCTATTCGTTACCCACAACAATTTGAGCATATTCCACTACAGTTACATACTATTTCAAGCCCTCATTTGCAAATTGCTTGTGCAGTAAATGATATAAATCCAGAGTGGTTTGTACATCACTTAACGTTATAACCATGCACTTAATAACATTTCAAGTTGCTGTTTGCGGAAAGGTTTGCTTAACATCACATCCATACCAGCATTAATACAAACAGTTTCATTTTCTGTACTCGCATTAGCGGTTAAGGCAATAATTGGAATTCTTTTTTCCATTTCTTGCTCACGCCATAAACGAGTGGCCTCATAACCATCCATGATCGGCATTTGACAATCCATTAACACCAAGTCTATGCTGCCTGCACTTAAATGCACTAAGGCTTCTTGACCATTATTAGCCGTTGTCACGGTACATCCCGCCACTCTGAGCATCGCTTCGGCCACTTTACGATTAGCAGGATTATCATCTACGACTAATACATGAGCATTAAATACACGCTTTTTATCATTCACAACAACTGGCTGAGATTCTTTGGCACATGCTTCACAAATCGCTAAAGTCACCTCAAAACAAAAACAGCTTCCTACCAATAACTCACTTTCAACTCTTAAATCGCCCTGCATTAAACGAGACAAACTCCAAGCGATGGCTAATCCTAAGCCAGCACCACCAAAAGAGCGAGTATGCGAACGGTCTGCTTGAGTAAATGGTTGAAAAATATGTGCCTGCATTTGTTGACTAATACCAATACCTGTATCAAATACTTCACATAATAATTGCGCTTGTGACTGATTGTATGGGCTTACTTTAACTCTAAGCCCTACACGTCCTTTTTCGGTAAATTTAATCGCATTATCAATTAATTTGATTAATAGTTGACGAATTCTCATTTCATCACCTTTTAACCATAAGTCATCACGTCCTTCAAACTCAAAAACAAACTCTAAACCTTTATTTTTTACATCAATAGCAATTCGTTCAACTAACTGCTGCATAGCTACTTTGGGTAAAAATGCTTGTGTACTTAAAATCAAACGTTGTTCTTCAATTTTTGAGAAG
This sequence comes from uncultured Agitococcus sp., assembly GCF_937920075.1. Classification (GTDB taxonomy): domain Bacteria; phylum Pseudomonadota; class Gammaproteobacteria; order Pseudomonadales; family Moraxellaceae; genus Agitococcus. Next base: position 5,564 of record NZ_CALETI010000423.1, on the reverse strand, counting down.
TCTAAAATATCATCAATTAATTGTTTTAATTGAGAAGATGCTTTTAATACATCCTGTACATTTTGTTGATCATTCACAGATAAGCTTTGGGTGTCTAATAATTGTAGTCCACCAAAAATACCATTTAGTGGTGTCCTTAATTCATGACTCATCATTGCTAAAAATTCACTTTTGGCTTTATTAGCCTTATCTGCTCGCTGACGAGCAGTCATTAATTCTTCTGTGTTTTTGACTTGTGAATTACGATTATCCTCTAACATTGCTGCTAATAAGTTGAGATGGTATGCCAATGCTCCTAATTCGCCATTTTGTTTAATATGTACTCTTGCATCAAATTGACGATTTTTTAATGCACCCACCAAACCAATAATGGCTCTTAAGGGCTTTTCTAAACCAATCGCCATCCATACAGCCAATCCAACAACACCAAGTAAGACTGCGATGGCTAATAATGCACTTTTAAAAACGAATTTTCTTTCTTTATCATAGATATACTCTGCATTTAGACCCACATCAACAAAACCAAGGATAGTTTGCTTATCTTGCTCTGGTGCCTTTTCAACCAACCAATCATTATCATCTAACTGTAAAGATTGCTGATAAATAGGCACAGAATAATGCAATTGTGCTTCTTCCAACGCTTGTTTGTTTTGTTTGGATAAAATAACTGTTTTATCTGCCTTCATCACAGAAACAGAAGACACCATGGGCTGTGCCAAAATTGTATTAACTTGAGGAACAAGGCTATCTGCATTTTCAGTAATAATGGCAAAATCAGCACTGGACGCTAACTGCATGGCAATAATTTGGCCAAAGTTTTCTTGTTCTTGTTTAGCATTATGCAATCTTTCTAAGACATGATAAGTCAACAAACAAATTAACATGAGGATAGCTGGCACAATCGCCAACACTAAAATTCTGATCCGTAAATTACGCCAAGGAGTTTTTATGGCCATGATGGCAACTCCTTTTTCTGAATTTTTTGTTCAACTTGTTTAATGTCGGGAATAATTAACCCCAAAGACTTCGCTACTTGCGGATTAAAACTCACTGTCATTTTTTTGACACGTGTCGCGGGTGTTAATTTACGCGTGCTAATAAATTGTTTGATTTGTTGTGCTAGTTCTTCATAAATACTTTCTGAGGAGGCATATAAAGACGCAAGACCTCCTGCATTGACAAATGCTGGACTTGGGCCAATTAACACTTTGTTTTGACGATAGGCTGCTAATAAAATAAATCGAATCGTTTCGCGGTTATAAATATAGGTATCTGGCTGCGCTAATAATATATCTGTACTGACAGCCAAATCAGATACTTGCCGTCCGATACGGCTTTTATCAACCGTTTGCACTCTGACTTCAACGCCTTGTTCTAAGGCATATTGTTTAAAACTTCTTAACCATGATAAATCTTCATTTTTGGGGTTAGCCAACATTCCTATTTTGTTAACGGCGGGTTGTATTTCTTTAATTAAGGCGAGTTGTGCTGCTAAACTAGGTGTCCAATATAAAACACCATCATTTTTTTCGATAGAAATATCAGAAGGTTGTGCTAAAACAAATAAAGCTGGGACTCGACTTGTTGGTAATTGTTGCGCTTTATCGTAAGCAAAAACAATTAATAATTCGGCTTGTACTTTTGGCGTATCTGCAATAAAAACGTTAGCCTCGTCTTTAAGCTGCTTAGTCAAATAAGCAAGCATCCCCGACGACTCATCGGCATTGGTCGTTAATATTTGCACTTGTGTCTGGGCATAAGCACTATGACTTAACCAACACAAGAGTAATACGGCATAAAAGCACAGTTTTTTTAACATAATACGCACCATCCCTTGTGCTACTCATCTAAAACAACAATTATAGGACTTACGCGGTTATCGCTTATTGACTCACATTCACCCTCTGCCTTTGGCTTCCTCCCTTATTAAGGGAGGACTAAGAGGAACAAACGCACTTGTTTCAACTTCGCTCAATACGTGCTTACGGCAAAATGCGTAAGTCCCGATTTATCAATCAAATGCATAACTTAGCTGCAACCACATTTTATCACGTGGTGAGCCATTGTGTCGGCGTAACTCTCTATCTTCTGTTAAGCGTATTTGCCAAACACCCGACAACTCTACATCGTGCAACTTACGCATTGACCATTTTTTAGCGACACGCCAATCTAAACGATCAAAGTATAAACCACCATCATCAGGGTCATTATACAATTGATTATAAAATACATAATTTACACTAGATTGTACGCCTTTACCTGAATCATACCATGCGCCAAAATTACCACTGTGTTTTGGCACAAAATCCGTATTATCGTTGCCACCCGTAATATCATCATAAGCATAATTAAGCATGAACCGCCAATGGGGATGAGGTCGCCATTGAGTTGATAACTCTACACCCCGTTGTTGGTGCTCAACTAAGGGGGCTATCACAAAATCATCAATTTCTAAATTATGCTCAGACAATTTTAAATTATCTTTAAAGACACGAATATCAAGCTGTAAATGTTGTTTTGGCAATTCGCCATAATAACCAATTTCAGCAGAAGTAATACGCTCACTGGGTGCGCCGTCAGTACAAATATCCATGACGCCTGTATTTGTATTGGTTCGCACACAAGTCTGCCCCACAGGTGAAGGAGCTTGTCCTAAAAAGGGGAAATTACCATCATATTTGCTCAAACTTCTGTCTTCAGTATATGCAGTATATTGCCAATACGCTTTTGATTCACGTAAATCTGGTGTGCGATAAGCTCGAGACGAGACTAATCGTAAAGAATGTGTTGGCAAAAAACGCCAGTTAAGGGCTAAACGTGGTGATGTTAAATTGCCTGCATAATCATCCTGTTCATCCATAATCCCTGCGTTAAGTCGCCAATCAGGCATAAATTGCCATTCACCGTGAGCAAAGACACGCCATACGGTATTTTCAACTTCACCATTAAAATAATGTAGAGAGTCAGCCCGAGAGTCTTGAATACCTGCACCATACACAATGCGTAAATTCGGATTAATTGTCCACGTATCTTGAAGTTCCGCTTCTAAACGAGATTCTGTTTTATTAATATCTGATAAGTAAATAAGCTCTTTTGTATATACGGGATCAGGCTTAATTGAGCCACAAATTTTTCCTTGTTGTAAGCCCGTTTTACAGGCCACCTGTAAGGTTAATGCGCCTATTTGTGGACTAGTCACTGTGGGTAAAGAGGTTTTTTTACCTGCTAAAATTTTACTGACTGCATTTAAAAAGCTATCTGTATAAACTCTATCTTGCACAAATAATTGTTGTAATTCAGGAATAAAGTAGCCTGCTGGCGTTTTAACTCTAATTTGTTGTTTAGACTCAAATTGCGAAAAATCTGTTTGAAATTTAATTTGATGTTGAGAAAAGGTATTGTTTTCTAAAGAAATGTTTAAATAGTCTTGTTTGCTCTTTAAATCTGGCTCATTTAAAAACGTGACCAAACCACTATCAGAACGATTACCAGCCACCATTTCTGAATGACCAGCAGCCATTTTTAACGAATAAGAATCACCTTCTAAAATACCTTGACCATAAACTGCTTTTTGTCGTTTGTCATCGGCATAGGGTAAAGGCTCAAAATAAACAATCGTTTGATTATTAGCATCGACTGTTTTACGTTTATCAAAATACTTATCAAATCCATCATCGTTGCGCTGATTAGCCGATAACTGCCAACTAAACTGATTTTTTACCCCTGCATAACTGACAAAATTATCATTAATGCCTTCGCCACCCTGACGCGTATAAGCACGCACAGTAGGCAAATCGGCAGGATTACGCGTAATAATATTAACAATTGCTAAAAAACTATTTGCGCCATACGCAGCAGCATTTGGTCCTCTAATAACTTCAATCCGATCAATATCATCTAGCTCTAACGGCAAACCAATCCAATCAACAAACGCTAAACTGGGTTGAAAAACTGAACGGCCATCAACCAACACTTGCATCCGCCGCGCCATATCGGCAGATGTGCCATGATAACTGACAAAGGCATCCCAACCTTTTTCATAACCCACCACCATACCTGGTACAAGACGCAACACATCAGGAATTTCTCGTGCACCTGATTGGGCAATCATTTGTCGGTCGATGATAGTGACTGAGGCAGGCGCATCAGCAACCGCTTGTTTTAAACGTGTTGCCGATAACACTACGGGCATTTCTTGCTCTGCAAACAAAAAATCGTCGGCAGTTGCATAGGTTTGACAAGTTAATAAGGTAATAGCCGAAGCTAATAACGACTTTTCCATAAAATCCCCTGTTGTCACTAACAAGGGATTAGATGAAGCATACCTTGTTAGCGTTTTTCTTTTGTTTTCTTTTCTACAGCCAAGTGACGTTTTTTCTCAAGTTGCGCAGGTTTTAACACTTTTTCTTCCTTATACGGATTATCACTGGTCTTAAACTCCATTTGCACAGGTGTTCCTTGTAGTTTTAATACCTTCCTAAAAATATTTTCTAAATAGCGTTTATAATCCTTAGACACTGCATCAGTTTGATTACCATGAATCACAATAATCGGAGGATTTTGTCCTCCCATATGTGCATAACGCAACTTGATACGACGGCCATTCACCAAAGGGGGCTGATGGCTTGCCACCGCATCTTGTAAAATTTGCGTCAAACGATTAGTAGGAACTTTAATCATCGCCGAATCATAGGCACGTTGAATCGACGGATATAAATCACCTACACCTGTACCATGTAAAGCCGATATTAAATGAATCTTAACAAAAGGTACAAAATCTAAACGTCGTTCAATGGCTAACTTTACTTGATTACGATCGTATTCAGTCATGTTATCCCATTTATTAATAGCTAACACCACTGCACGGCCACTTTCTAAAGCAAATCCTAGCATGTGTAAGTCTTGCTCGACAATACCTTCGCGTGCATCAAAAACAATAATTACCACGTGAGCATCTTTGATTGCTTGTAGGGTCTTAATTACCGAAAACTTTTCGACCGTTTCATGGACTCGACCGCGACGACGAACGCCTGCGGTATCAATTAAGGTGTATTTTTTGCCGTTTCGCTCATAAGGAATATAAATACTATCGCGCGTTGTACCTGGCATGTCATAAACAATAACCCTGTCCTCGCCTAATAAGCGATTAACTAAGGTTGACTTACCTACATTAGGACGACCAACAACGGCAATTTTAATGCCAGTTTCTTCGGGTGATAATTCGGCTTCATCTTCGGGGAATGGTTCTAATAAATCACTAATTAACTGAAAAACACCACGACCATGACTAGCGGCGGTTTGAAAAATGCGGCTAAACCCTAAACGATGAAATTCGGCTGTCGCTGCATCTTCATGCAAACCATCTACTTTATTGACGACCAAAAAACTTTGTTTATTAAGGCGGCGTAAATGATCGGCAATCATTTCGTCAGAGCCTAATAAACCTGCGCGTGCATCAACGACAAATAAAACAATATCCGCTTCTTGAATCGCTGTTTTGGCTTGCTCGGCCATGTAGGCATCAATGCCTTCGTCACTCTCGCCCAAACCACCTGTATCAATCA
>NZ_CALETI010000422.1 GCF_937920075.1 uncultured Agitococcus sp. | reverse complement strand
ATATTGTCGCAGATGGTTGTATAGATGATAAAGTCATGCTTGCGATTGAGAATAAAGCAGAAACGCAACAGCAACTACTTGATGCTCTCAAACTAATCTAACACCCATAAAAAAAGCCACTAAATGTGGCTTTTCTTTTATCCCTTAATCGCTTTTATCTTCATAATCTCCCTTGTTACACAATCACCGATTATCGTTACAGGTGGTTGTTGTTTGACTTGTTTTTTCTTTTTGTACTTCATTTTGCACCTCGTAATAATGCCATGACGCAAAATAAAACGAATGTGTACGATAGTAAGTAAATCATAGTTTAACCCCCATTTTAGTTGGCTCAAGCTCGTTTAAGTCTTTAAGCGTGATTTTGTAACCAGCCTTTTTTAGCATATTTAGAAAATCTAAACGACTGGCGCGGCCAATCTGGTTACTAGCTATCCACTTATCAACCGTGTTTTTGCTCACTCTAAGCACACAAGCAACATAGGCAATAGTACCCAGTGCTTGCACCATCTCTTTAACTGTTTGCATTTGTTTAACTCCTAATTTGTTGGCTTAATATAGCATAAATAAAGTATAAATAAAGTATAAAAAAGATATAAATTATATCTTGCGTTTATTTTTTAATGGGACTATATTTAGCTTATCGAAACGCGGCATGATGCAAGCGTAAAAATAAACGACAACCGACTGCTACTAGCAGACAAACCACGCTTTGTTGAGCGAGACGGAAACACAGTAAATGACTAGCACTAACACTGCGAATAAGTCAGCCAAAAGCAAACTAAACGATGGGAATCTGAGCTGAGGCACTGAAACCGAGACTTTAAAAACGCATGGCCATTTGCTTAGTGGCCAGCCGTTTTTGTGGTCAAACGGAGAAAAGAAAATGCAAACAGTTCTAGTGGGTAATGTTGAGGTTGATGTTCACGAAGAAGATGGCGTTGTAAGTGCTGTCTTTGAGGGAAAAGACATTCTTGAGGCGATTATTGAGCTTGGCTTTTATGATGCGTTTGAGGAGAAGGTCTTTAAGGAATGCAATGCAATGCGAGATTCAAGCCGTGAAGCCGATTACATGGCTTGGGCATCTTAAACAAAAAAGCCTTAACGACTGGTACTTGTTAAGGCTTCTTTTTTGGTAGTCAGGAAACCAACGGAGAATATTATGAAACAATTTACAGTATGTATCAACTACGGTCGCAAATGCCCTGCTTTTGAGGCCATCGTGTCTGCACACAATGAGCATGACGCAAAACACCAAGCCCAAATTTTGGCGCGTATGAGTGGCTTTGATGCACCAGTAAAAAAAATAACAGTACAGGAGTGTTAAAAATGACTTTTCTTTTAAAGCTAGCCACAGTCATGGCTTTTTTTGTTGCGTTATTAGTTATTTGTATGTTGGTCAAGGCGATTGTCGACCAACAAAAACAAATAGCCGCACTTAAACGAAAAAACGCAGCTT
>NZ_CALETI010000421.1 GCF_937920075.1 uncultured Agitococcus sp. | reverse complement strand
CTGTCGTGTCACCGCCTTATATCCTCGGCCTAAAGGCACGAGGTTTTACGGCGAGGTTGATAAAAAATTTCACAATAGTAGCCTGTTTTGCAAAATCTAATAAAAAGATGTTGGCAGCTTAAGTTTTATGGCGATTTTTTTAGAATCGGCTGACCATGCGTAAAAACTTGCACCCCATCGGCCAATAAAGATGCGCCTAGTAACGCAATATCTTCAAAGCGACTAATCGCATATAGCCTAATATCATCCCTTGAATCATCAATAATGTTAGATAAACGATTTAATAATTGCGTTACATCAGCATTGCTCATTTCTAAGTAGAATACAGAATACTGTAAAGCTAAACCAACCTTTTTAACGCAATTGTGAACACGTTGTAAGCGTTTGGGATCACGAATGTCATAACATAATAATAAGGGGGTATGCTTGTTCATGTTGATTCTCCATTAGTTCTCAAAATATTAAAACCCTCTATTGGTAATTCAATCTGTAGTTTAATTTTTGTACTAGGTGATTCTAGCATGGTTAGATATGCCCACAAAAAAAGTCGTGTACATTGCGCATCTATCTTTACCGAAAGCGGTGTGTCAAAACGTTGGCTAACTAAAAATACGCTTTGTTGTGTGTTTATGTTAATAACATAATTTTTACAGTCGTCATAAAAACTATCCTTGGTTGTTTGATTAACAATATTCCATAGCTGTTTAATAACATTGGGGTTATGAGTGTGATTGTCTAAAGATAAATAAATGCTATTCAGGGCAACATTAATCATTTCAAGCATTGTTTGATCACAAAACGCATCAGCATAAACGGTAAAACCCACACCATAATGTTGTTGAGTAAAATAATCTTTATCGGCCACATAACTACCATTTGTAGGATTATGTTTATACATGGTGCGTTCGGAGTTGCCTTCTAAACAATCCACTTTTTGAGAAAATAAGTATTCAAAAATAATCTTCATGATCGCTGGTCTAATTAAATGTGGTGATGAGAAAAATTAACCATGTAATTGTTCTAAAGCATACTGTTCTAACATCTCTTGCAGTTGGCTGAGTATCAGCGTTATTTTCTCAGAAAGTGTATTATATTGATGGCTATAAAAATCGCGTTTTAACGTGTCATTAACTTCGGCAAAACGTTGTAGCCACTGCAAAATATCGCCTTGTATCCAGTATTCCATTAAATCATGTAAATCGTTAAATAGTCTGTTTCGCAAGCTTGTGCCAGCCGCTAAACCATAAGCCATTAATTGTTCACCCAATACAACCGTTAACATACGTTTACCTTGTTGATATAACTGGGTAAAAACACTGTCTAGCTGACGATGTTTAAGATAAACGACCAATTGTTGTTGTAAAAGCTGCTGACGTGTTTCTAAACTACCTTGGGTAATATGCAAATGTGCTAAAAGTGCATAATGCTGATTATGTAGCCAGTTTCGATAATCCTCTTGGCAAGCGTGTTCACAAAAACAATGTTCTAACCATACAGCTAATGGTTTGGTTTTGGGGCAGGGATGATAAAGCTGTGCGCATACTTGATTGCTGCTGTCAAAAAAAGTGACAGGTATATGCTGTTCAGCAATTTTAAGCAGGGTACAAAAGCCATCTTTAACTTGTCCTATATCGCCATAACACTCTACACGCAACAATCGACACAAAGGCACACGGCGTTCGCTGCTAAATTTAGGAATAATGCGTAAGCCATTATCTTGTAACCATAAGCGTTGTAAGGCAGCCGATTTTAACACTAAACTTTGATAGTCATTCATCATCGTTCTCCACGTTATCAATAGCCACAAAATAGGGTTTAAGTTGTTTTAACCATGAGCGAGCAATTTGTCGTAATATTTTGCGCCAGTGTTTAGCTTGATATTCATAAGTCGCATAAAAACAAG
>NZ_CALETI010000420.1 GCF_937920075.1 uncultured Agitococcus sp. | reverse complement strand
ATTTTGAAATTGGCTCATCAACATTAAAAACCGTTGAAATCAATTATGAGGGTAATAAAGCCTTAGCTTTAGCGTTTTTTGATCCAGAGTTATGTGACGCAAGTTCACGCCCAATTAAACATTTTATGTTGTTTTTAGGATTAAATGAGAGTGTCATTAAACGCGCACCTTCATTATTAATTGAGCCTTTATTGCAACAATTAGCTCCTGCTTTTAGAGAGATTTGTCGTGCTTCGCGTTATAGCTCGGAGCAAGATATTATGAAGCTTGCACAAAATAAACAAACTGAACGGATTATTCATTTAGAGTTTAAAAGTAAATTGGCAACGGTTGCTGCTGTTGTGAGTAAAAAGGTTGAGGCAAGTAAAGCAGCTCCTAATAGAGCTACTGCTGCTCATGGACAAGATACTATAGAAGAACATGAAGCACTTTCAATGCCCGCATGGTTAAAATGGGCGTTTGCGTTGGTGATTTTATTTGCTGTGGTGATTGGCTTTTGGGTTGAAGCTTAAAAACGGCATTTCGACTCCGCTCAAGGAGCAGAGTCGTGGTGGTTGAGTGGAGTCGAAACCAGCTCAACAGACTCTACAGAGCATATCGACTAAAAGCGTGATTGATAACGTACTTCCAGCATATTTTCTGCGCCAGCATTGCCTTGATTATCTTGTTGACCTGCATCTCGTGTACTGACGGCAATACGCAAACGGTCTTTGCCCATCACGGGCCCTTCTAAACCAACTAAGCCAAAATAACCACCTTCACCTTGGTTCACTAATAATGATCCTTTAATAATGGGTTGCCAATAAGGTTCCATGACCATTTCATTATTAAGGTTGTAGCTCCAATTTAAGCTAAATTCTTGGCTGTCTTTGGGCGCGACAGAAGGCATGGCTGGTGGTGGAGGAAAAGGTGCGCCCACAAGTGGTGCAGGTGGCACAATTAAGTTAGGTAATTTTGCACCTTGGCTTTGGTCATAATCCGCAACCCGTAAGGCTAAGCTTAACCAATGATGGTGATAACTACTAAATAAACGATATGCCGTCTCCACCATAAATCCATCGCCATTTGCCAATTTATCATCAGTATCTTGACGATAAAAACGATTAGAAAACGCTTCAGCGTTTACTTTGTAACGGGCATTTTGCCAACGTAATAAAGTGCGAAATTGATCTTTATAGGCATATAGTTGTAATTCGGGCGATTCGCGACCACTGTCGTGATAACTGGCTTGATATTCAATTTGAAAGTCGCGATTGACGTTGTAGCGATGTTGTAGGCTAAATCCCATATAGTCATCATAAGCTTTGGCGGTGTGTGCGGCTACACGAATATCATGTTGTTGATTACGATAACCGACACCTAATCGCACCAGTTTTTGCTCACCTTCGGGGGGACTTTGATTGCCTTTGCTGTCTAATTTGCCATATTCCAATTCTGGGGTAAAACGCCAATTGGCACTCATTGGAATAGACATCACAAGGCGTTGTTGTAAGCCCTGTTGATGTTCATTTTCTCGGCCTTGATTATTAAAATCAATCATACCTGTTTGATTATCTATAGGCTCATAATTGATATTAATGGGAATTAACGAGTTATTATTTTCGTCAATAATACCCCATGTTTTGTTGTCATTGGCGAAGGCTAGGCTGTGTAAGGCAATAAATGGTAAGAGGGCATATTTATTTGTCATTGTTATGTCCTTGTTTGATGATGACGGACGCACTTCACCAACATGAGCGATAAAGGCGTCAGTTTTAAGATAAAAAAAGAGCGGACTCAATCCGCTCTTTGATAATTACAAGTTTTTCAGTTTTTCTAACTGTTCTTGCAATTTAGCTTGCGCTGTTTTGGCATCGTTGAGCTTCTTTTGCTCTTGAGCAATCACCGCCGCAGGGGCTTTGGCAGTAAAACTTTCGTTACTGAGTTTGCCACCAATCCTCGTTACTTCTTGCTCTAAACGGGCAATTTCTTTGTTGAGACGTGCCGCTTCGGCATCTTTATCAATAAAGCCTTTAAGCGGTACTAATACTGCCATATCACCCACTAATGCAGTGGCCGCAGGCGGTAATTCGGCATCAGCCGCCAATAACGTTAAGCTGTCCAAACGTGCTAAAAAGCGTAGTTGAGATTCATAAGCTTGTAAACGTGTGGCATCAGCCGCACTGACGTTATGACATAAAATCGGTAAAGGCTTGCTTGGCGAAATATTCATTTCACCACGGATATTACGAATACCAGCAATCACCCCTTTAATCCATTCTACATCCGCTTCGGCCTGTGCATCAATTTTGCTTAAATCAGGTTGTGGATAGGCTTGGAGCATAATACTGTCGCCTGTTTTGCCCACTAAACCTTTCACACGCTGCCAAATTTCTTCGGTGATATAAGGCATAATGGGGTGCATTAAGCGCAACATCGTTTCTAAAACACGCAACAAGGTACGGCGTGTGC
>NZ_CALETI010000419.1 GCF_937920075.1 uncultured Agitococcus sp. | reverse complement strand
ACGGCGAAGGCGATAAGCATATTTCAGAGTACAACATCTACCGTCCGTCTTTAACTATGCTTAGTTTAATGAGTTACAAGCATATTGATTTTGTCGCACAGCGTGACCAATACAGCATCGGCAGTCTACAGCGTTTAATGATTGCAGATGGTGGCGACAGCGTAACGTGTGAGCGAGACTTTGATGCACCATTTCCAACAAATGTTAAAACGGTAGTAGCTGCAATCAAAAACACAGGCGGCGATTTTTTCGACATTGCATCAATGAATCCGACCCAAAAAATAGCTGTCTTTGATTGTGATAACACGGCTAGTTTATTTGCTTATTCATTAACACGCATTAAGGCCACTTGTAGCAGCGATGAGCGTAAGGACTTGGTAGGCGTGGCTTTAGGGTGGTGCGGTAGTTTTAAGCGTTTATGCGTGGCATTGGGTGCGTTTAATAAGCCAAGCCAGCCTACTATCAACGAGTCAATTGTGCAGTGGACGGCTAACTGGATTGTTTTTCATTTGGAGAAATTGCTGTCACGATTAGAGATTAACGGATTAGATGAAGAGATAGGGATTGATGAAGATGTACTGATAGTTATTCACGAGTCAGGCGTTAATGGTATTTCTAGCCGCGATATTGCTAGAAAGAATAGGGCGTTTAGACGATTAGATGCAGTGCAAAAACTTGAACTTTTATCAAGACTTCAAGCCGAGAGCAGAATTATTGAAAAAAAGGAAGGTCAATCAATAAAATACTTTGTTTTTTTTGGCTTAAAAAAGACTTGCACTCCAAAACAAAACTAAGCTAATGTTGAGAGGTCGGCGGAGTCCGACCCTGTAAAAAATAGCTGTCACCACAACCAATATGCTGTCATTATTGGGTGGTGACACCTCTAAACCTACAGCCGCAAGGCTTTGAGCGCGGTGTCACCACTGTCACCACGTCACCACATAAAAAACAATTTATTCTTAAATTGTCGTCTTTTAACAAAAAATACTGTAAAACCTAATATAATGCTCTCTCTCTGTATAAGTAAATATATATTATATATACTGGTGACGGTGACAGTGGTGACAGCGATTTAAAACCCTACAGCCGCAAGGCTTTGAGAGGTTTTAGGTGTCACCGCTTGCTGTCACCACCGTCACCATACAATAAAAACTATTAAAACTTGGTTTTTTATATCTAAAAGTTATTAGGCAAAAACAGGTAAAAACAGCATAATTACAAGGCGGCTAGGGTAGCTCCCGAAAAGTGAGAGTCATTCACTCGCTGCCGCCTCACCTACCGAATGATTGCCACTAATGAAGGCTCAACAATATGAAACTTACACCCAAGCAACAAATTGCTTTTGATACTATTACCGATTGCATAGCCAACAAACAACCCGTGTTATTAACTGGTTTTGCAGGCACAGGAAAAAGTACAACCATCGCCACCGTTATAAAATCGCTGTCTCACAAACTTATCACCATAGCTACGCCAACACACAAAGCGGCTGCCGTGTTATCTGCCATGCTTGAGACAAACGGTATTATCTCGCCCAATGTCAAAG
>NZ_CALETI010000418.1 GCF_937920075.1 uncultured Agitococcus sp. | reverse complement strand
ACTAATGTCGGTGATGTGCCGCCTGAATATTATTTAGAATGGATTGATATTTTACTAAAACCACTTAAAGAGCCACGTTTTGACTTTGCTCGCAGCCAAGTCCATGAACAAGTTCTCGCCCAAATTTCTTCTTTAATGAAATATTGGGACAGTTTTCAACCCAGTGCCGAAACGATGATGGTCAATCGTGCAGTGGGTGGCCATTATTGGAATTTAGTGCATTTGGGCGTAGATTTGCATCTAAATAAACCACTGATAAGCTACCTCAACAGTTAAATTACTGTTCTTCCACAATAGTCGCTATGGCAAAGTCCTCACAATTTACTACACTGAAATTACAACAGCTTGTAAATTCGTGTGAGGACAATATGACTTATGCTCATCCTCAGCAATTAGATTACCCAATTATTCAACTACTTAATAATCAAGGACAGCTTAGTCAGGATATACCAACCGCATTACAAGAGCCTCGTTTTTGGCTACAGGCTTATGAACACTTATGGCGTACCCGTTTACTCGATCAACGCGCAATTAGCCTACAACGTAATGGCCAATTAGGCACTTATGCCAGTTGTTTGGGGCAAGAGGCGATTAGCACCGCGATTGGTTTTAGCTTACATGCCAACGATGTTTTTGTGCCTTATTATCGTGACCAAGCGGCACAAATGCTGCGTGGCACAAAAATGCGTTCCATTTTACAGTTTTGGGGCGGCGATGAATGGGGATCACATGATGCACCTAAACAAGACCTGCCAGCCTGTATTCCAATTGCCACTCAAATTACTCATGCGGCAGGTGTAGCCACTGCCCTAAAATTAAAACATCAAAAACAGGCTGCGTTAACAACCTGTGGCGATGGTGCAAGTTCTCGTGGCGATTTTTATGAAGCACTCAATTTAGCAGGTGTGTGGCATTTACCCTTAGTGGTGGTGATTAACAACAATCAATGGGCGATTTCTGTGCCTTTAAGCCAACAAACCGCCAGTGAAACCCTTGCCCAAAAAGCCATAGCCGCAGGTGTATTAGGCGTTCGTGTCGATGGTAATGATTTTTTTGCGCTGATGGCAGTATTGGCAGAAGCATTAGAGCGCGCACGTTCGGGTAAAGGCGCAACCTTAATCGAAGCCATTACCTATCGCCTATGTGACCATACCACCGCTGATGATATGAGTCGTTATGCGGATGCAAATCAGCGAGCGACCGCCAAAGAACATGAGCCTTTACTACGTTTTAGACGTTTATTAGATCAACAATTAAATTGGACAGATGCTCAGCAACAACAGCTTGAACAAAAATTACAACAAGAAATTGAGCAAGAAGTTCAAGCCTATTTAGCTCTCCCTACTCCCAAAATCAACGATATGTTTGATTATTTATATGAGCAATTACCCATTGATTTACAACAACAAAAACAGCAATTTTTAGCCCAAAAAGGAGGATCTCATCATGCTCCTTAATCTTGTCGAAGCCGTTGATTTAGCCTTAGCGCGCGCCCTCAGCGAAGATGAACGCGTGATTATTTTAGGTGAAGATGTTGGCAAAAATGGTGGTGTCTTTAGAGCCACCGTTGGCCTACGTGAGAAATTTGGTGCAAAACGTGTGTTAGACACGCCTTTAGCCGAAACACTCATTGCAGGCGTTGCTATTGGCATGAGCACACAAGGTTTACGTCCTGTTGCTGAAATTCAATTTATGGGTTTTATTTATGCTGCCTTAGAACATTTAATTTCTCATGCTGCACGTTTACGCAATCGCACACGAGGTCGTATTAGTTGTCCACTCACACTTCGTGTGCCTTTTGGTGGAGGCATTCATGCGCCAGAACATCACTCCGAAAGCACAGAAGCTCTATTAACCCATATTGCAGGCTTAAAAGTCGTGGCTCTGTCTTCCCCTCGTACCGCTTATGGTTTGTTATTGGCGGCAATTCGTTGTAATGACCCTGTAATTGTTTTAGAACCAGAACGTATTTATCGCAAATTTAAAGAAGAAGTAATTGATGATAGTCAGCAAATCGACTTAGAACATTGTTTAATTTGGCGTAAAGGCAAAGACCTCAGCCTAGTGGCATGGGGTGCAGCCGTACAAGATTGCTTAAATGCGGCTGAGCAATTGGCTCAACAAGGCATTGATGCCGAAGTGATTGATGTTGCTTGTTTAAAGCCCTTAGATATGACCACGATTATCAACTCGGTTGCTTTAACTGGCCGCTGTATTATTGTCCAAGAAGCAGTGAAATCGGGTGGCTTAGGCAGTGACATTGCGGCTCGCTTAGCAGATAAAGCTTTTTATGCTTTACGTGCTCCCATAAAAATTATTAGCCCACCTGATGTGATTATTCCCTATTTCAAACTCGAACAAGCTTATCTGCCACAAATTGCCGACATTATTCAGGCAAGCCGCGCCTTAATGGAGGCCTAAACCATGAAAAACTTATTATTAGCTGATTTAGGCGAAGGTTTAACCGAAGCCACTGTTGTTGAGTATTATGTATCCCCCAAACAACTCGTTAAACAAGGTGATTTATTATTAGCGGTCGAAACCGCGAAAGCGATTGTTGAGATTCCTGCGCCCGAAACATTAATTGTGCAACAACTGTTGGCAACAGCCAATCAAGTGGTCAACGTGGGTATGCCCTTGTTGAGTTATGACTCTCCGCAAAATGAGCTAAATACCACACCTACCACACACGATACTTCTAGCGTTGTTGGCCAACTAGAAATCAGTGGCGAGCAATATCAACAAAACTTTATCACAGGCCAACAACGTTTTTCTGAACAAGAACGGCACACCATCCAACAACGTTTATTAAACAAAAACAATTCACCAATTATTGTAGAACGCCAACATATTCCACTTAGTGGCTCACGTTTAGTCATGGCGCAAAACTTAGCCCAAGCTCATCAACAAGTAGCTTTAGTGACAATTTTTGATGAGGTGTTAATCAAAAAAATCAACAATCCCTTAATCACCATGATTCAGGCTTTATGTTATGCCTGCCAACAACAGCCCAAACTTAATGCTTGGTTTGACACACAACAATTAATTATTCATCAAGATGTCGATTTAGGCTTAGCCATTGATACTGAATATGGCTTATATGTACCAGTCATTAAACAAGCCAACAAACTCAACAAGCAACAATTACAACAAGCTATCACTCAGCTTAAAACTGCTGCCCATCAACATCAACTCAGCAATGCACAATTACAAGGAGCGACAATTAGCCTATCTAACTTTGGCACAATAGCAGGCCGCTTTGCCACACCAATGATTGTACCACCACAAGTGGCCATTTTAGGGGTAGGCCAAATACAAAAACGCTATGTGATTAATGCTAAAGCGAAAATCAAAGAAAAAGTCATTATTCCGCTTTCACTTAGTTTTGACCATCGTGCATTAACAGGAGGAGAAGCAGCACGATTTTTAGCCACTATTAAAGATTTTTTGCACAATAAAAAAGCGGCCTAAGCCGCTTTTCTACCAAATCAGTAGTGCTTATGCTAACACATAAACACCTACGAGAATCAAAATCATTAAGATAATAACAACGTTATTATGCCAAGACATAGACACCCACTAAAATCAAGATCATTAATATAACAATCACAATCATGCCCATGCTACCAGCTTTATCTGAGCCAGCACTTGGTGTTGGTGTGGACACAATTGGCTGCTCTTGAGGCTTAGACTCAGAGACAGGGCTGCTTGGAGGAGGACTATAACTATTATTAACAGGCACAGGCGATGGCTGTTTTGGTGCTGCTGGTTTTGCGGCTGGCACATTAACCACTGGACGGAACTGCGTACGCTCCGCTTCTTCCTCAAAATCAGAATGCGCAGGCAAATCAGTTGGACCAACCACTTTAAAAATCATCGCATCAAACTTAACTTCATCACCATTTTGTAATGCAACTTCTTCGTGACGTTTACCATTCACAAATGATCCATTTGACGAGCCTAAGTCTTTGACCCATAAAACGCCAGAACGAATCGAAAATTCAGCATGACGACGCGAGACATGTGCACCACCAACAACGATGTCACAATGAGGATCACGACCTACAACATTTGTTCCTTCGATAGGAAACATACGCCCAGAAATCACACCCGTCATGGCTTTTACTTGCCATAATGGCGCGGCTTTGGGTAACTCACGTTTAACTGGCTGTGCAGGAGGCTCTGGTGGAGCTTTGGTTGGGTCAATAATTTGCAATTCAACTAAATGCAAACGAATAACATCGCCCACTTTGACTTCAACACGTTTGGTAACAGGCTCACCATTTAAAAATGTGCCGTTAACACTGCCTGTATCACGCAAAAATAACTTGCCATCTTCTTGTTGAAGTTCAGCATGAAAAACACTGATACCTTCATCATTAATGACGAGATTGTTGGTTTTATCACGGCCAATTGTTAAACGAGGATCAACCAACCAAAATGCAGGTTGGCGACGATCAACAAATTGTAACTTCAACATGATAGTTTCTCTTCCCTATTTGTTAACTTTCGGAGCTTGACTCTTGGTCGCTCCTTGATAGATTTGGTTAATCTGTTCTGGTAAGCGGGTTAATTTACCCTTCTCACTCACTTCTAACTGCAAAATGCGCGTCTGATTATACTGCTGTGCTGCTAAATCTGCAGCATTTTGGCCGTCACGCAAAATTAATGGCTGCAAGAACACTAATAAATTTCGCTTCGTTTGGCTATGGCTTTTTGCTCTAAATAAGTACCCCAACAAAGGAATTTTATTCAAAAGTGGGACTTCGTTCACAGATTGAGAATTATCATCCTGAATCAACCCACCCAAAACAATTGTCTGTCCATCATCAGCCAAAATTGTCGTTTTAATCGAACGTTTATTGGTAATTAAGTCTGCAGAGTTTACACCTGCCACACTCGGAACAACAGAGGAAACTTCTTGTTCAACCTCTAATTTTACTGTGTCACCCTCACCAATATGCGGTTTAACTTTTAACGTAATACCCACATCTTGACGTTCGATAGTAGTAAAAGGATTATTTGTACCCGAACTAGAGCTTGTACTTTGCCCAGTAATAAACGGTACATTCTGACCAACCACTATTTTTGCTTCTTGATTATCAATGGTCATAATGCTCGGCGTTGATAATAAATTGGCATTACTCATTGTTTTGATAGCTTGTAATAAACCACCATAAAAGGTTCTATCGCCATTACTTTTGGTTTCGCTCTTACCAATCGCAAATGATGCGCCATTAATCGCTGGTACTGCGGTTGGATTATCTTGTAATGCAACTGCTGCTAAGCTTGTTAAACTTGCACCTGTATTGGAAAAGTTAACTAAACCTACACCCTTAGTAGGATCACCCGCTGCCCATTGTACGCCTAAAGCATCGGCATTATCACCCGAAATTTCTAAAATAGCCGCTTGAATTAAAACCTGTGAACGTCGAGTATCTAATTGCTGAATAACCGTTTCTAGTTCACGCATTAATGATGGATCAGCTTTAATCACTAAGGCATTTTGACTTTCATCGGCTATCAGGCTTACACCACCTGCATTAATTGCTGTTGCACCGCTATTGTTGCCTGTATTACCACTATTTGTAGATTTACTGCCATCATTGCTGACCAAATTACGCATGACTTCCGCAACTTGTTTGGCACTGGCATGTTTTAAACGTACCACGCGCACACCCGCCAATCGGTCAGCCGCAGGTTTATCGAGTTGTGCAACAACTTCACGTAAACGTTTACGCGCACGAGCATCACCTTTAATCAATAAGCGATTACCGCGTGTATCTGCAATTAAACGAACACGCGCACCACGCATTTCTTTATTTGGACTTGTTGCAGTTAGATTATCTAACATGGTTAGAATTTCATCTACTCGTGTTTCTTTTAGAGCAATGATTTCTAACTCATCTCCTTCGCCCGCATCTAAGGATTTAATCAAATTTTCAATTTCGACAATATTATTAGCATGATCAGAAATCACTAAAGCATTTGCACCATTAATTGCTGCTAAATGAGCAAATTGAGGCAATAGCGGTCTAATAACAGGTACTAATTCATTAGCATTGGTGTTTTCAAGCATAATAACGCGTGTTACTAATGCTTCACCCTTAGCTTTCGCTTTATTTTCAAAAGGCACTGCATTTTGTTTTGCATTAACATCTGGCACTAATTTAATCACATTCCCTGAGGGCACGGCGGCAAAGCCATTAACACTTAATACCCCCAAAAATAACTCATAAACCGCTTCAGAACTCATCGGTTTACTCGAAATCACCGTAATATTACCTTTGACACGCGGGTCAACAATAAAATTTTTACCTGTAATCTCAGAGACTTCAGACACTAAAGCCGAAATCTCGGCATCTTTTAAATTAACCTTCCATGTTTTTGCTTCTGCCACACTGTGACAAGCCAAGATTAATGAAAGTGCTAAAAAGGATTGACGTACATTCATGTTAGAAGCTTTGCTCAATAGTTAAATGTTGACCACCACGCTGAATTTCGATACGTGCACGCCCAGTTTGTTGTATTTGTTGCAATAGATTTTTATCCAATTGCACATTTCCCAAAGTTTGACCATTCAAACGCACCACTCTATCGCCAGCTTTTAAGCCCAAATTACGACGAATATGACTTGGTGTATTATCTGTTATCTCATATCCTTGTTGACTCGCAATTAAGCCCATTTCATTAAGATACGAACTTGCATCACTATCCAAACGCTGAATTGCATTTGATAATAAATTACGTGCTTTATCAGCCTGACTCGCCACAGGATTACTAACAACAGGTGGAGTATCGCCACCTAATAAATTACTTTTAATAAACCGTAAGACCTCTTCTTGACCATTACGCTGTAATAATACTCGATCGACATAAACAGCGGATAATACCGCACCACCAACCACTTGCTGACCTACACGATATAATTTACCAATGCCTTGTCCTTGTTCGCTAATAATCGCACTTGACTGTGATTGAGAGCTACTTGCAAAAACTCCATCCAATTTAAGCTGTAACGATGTGTCTGGCGCATTGGCATTTTGACTGACTGACTCAACAACGGGTGCTTTAAAAATAGTAAAGCTTGCTAAACGGCTACTATCCACATTGACAGGTGCTGCCGCACTGCTTACAGGCGTTGGTTTAGCCAATGCAGCTTGATCTTGACCAGCAATTAACCATAACAAACCTGCCATACGCCAAGCAAAATATAATGTTGCCAACAACATAATAGCACGAGCAATATGTCGATTATTTTCGGTAATTACGGACAACGAAGGCACGTTCACACTGATTCCTAAACTTTAAATTATACTTACGTTAATAGTATGACTTTTTTGCGACGATAATATTAAAAAGCACTTAATATTTACGCGAAACGTAAGCCTTTTATTAAGAGTTAATGCTATTTAAAAATCAAGATGCATAAACTCATATTATTATTTTATAAACTATTTAAGGGTTGAGATGCAGTGACTACAATTGCATCAGGCTCTGCAACACCTCTATAGTTTGGCGCATAGGTTAACAAACGATGTGTTAAACGACTTTCGATCATCGCGCCAGTAATCGTAAATGTTGCTAAATTAACGGTCTGGGCTTCATCTTGCAAGGACATTATTAAACTTTGTTGTTGACCACTGAGTTTTAAAGCCACAGGAGGCAAATTTAAGTGCTGACGTTGGCCATTTAAGACATAATCAATAGCACCTGCTTGCCAAGTTAACACCCCTTGCGAGTCTTGCCAATTTTGCCCTTTTTTCACAACATTTAAGTTGCTAATCATAATAGGATTGTTGGGCAATTGCCAACTGCTTAATAAAGGTTGTAAGTCTATTGGCGATAATTGCCCTTGACTGGCTTTTATTTGCCATCCCCCCAATCCCAATACTACATTTGCAGGAATTTGCGAACTACCTGTTAATAACTCAACATTAAAAGCCAGCTTTAATGTTAATAATGATAAGGGCTGAAAAGACCAACGTAATTGACCTTGCAAATTATTTAGTTGCGTGTTGACTTGCCCTGTCCACAAAGTTCCCCCCCACGCCGTACATAAGCTACGGATATCTTTAGGAACAAAGTTAGCAATAATGCGGGCAGGCATTTGTGCAAGTAAAGCAAATACCAATAATACTGTTGCCAATAAGACCCAATTATAAGCTTTTGCTTCTTTATCTTCTTGATTTGTTGTTTTTTTTAACATAAAGACTAACTTTAACAAGTATTAGATAGGGGCTAGCAGAGTGTGCCCAATTTTTTACCATTTTGATGCTGATTTATCTCTATTTTTCACAAAAATACAAGCTTTATTTTGCAGAGTGTTGTTATTTTATAAATCTTTTATTGATTAGAACACAAAAAAGCCCCCAAATCTGGAGGCTTTACTAAT
>NZ_CALETI010000417.1 GCF_937920075.1 uncultured Agitococcus sp. | reverse complement strand
AATGTTGAGTTGTAATAACACTTGCTGACTCATGATTAACGCTCCACGCCAAAACGACGAAATAAATTAGGCAACAACACTAAGGTTAATAAGGTACAACTGACTAATCCGCCAATCACCACCACCGCTAAAGGTTGTTGAATTTCCGAACCCGGCCCTGTAGCAAATAACAACGGCACTAAACCAAAAGCAGCGATGCTAGCGGTCATCATCACAGGCCGTAAACGACGCATTGCCCCTTGTTTAACCACAGTGGCTACATCTAAACCACGCGCTAATAACTGGTTAAAATAGCCAATCATCACCAAGCCATTGAGTACGGCAATGCCCATTAAGGCGATAAAACCCACTGAGGCAGGCACAGACAAATATTGTCCTGTAATGGCTAAAGCCACTACGCCACCAATCAAGGCAAACGGAATATTGACGAACACTAAGGCGGCTTGGCGCACTGAGCCTAAGGTGGCAAATAATAAGAAAAATATCATCGCTAAGGCGGCAGGAATCACCGTCATTAACCGTGCGGCGGCACGTTGTTGATTTTCAAATTGTCCACCCCACGCCAAACGATAACCAACAGGCAATTTAACCTGTTGTTGAACTTTGGCTTTGGCTTCGTCGACAAAACCCACCAAGTCACGGCCTTTAACATTGGCGCGAACCACTGACATCCGCGAGGCATTTTCACGCTCAATTTTGACTACCCCTTCATCAGCCACTAATGTGGCCACTGAGGACAACGCAATACTTTGGCCATTGGCTAAAGGTAGTTGCAATTGGCTAAACGTTTCGGTGGATAAACGCAGGGCTTCTGCACCTCTCATCACTAAGGGGGTTGGTTTGCCTTGCTCTAAAACACTGCTAATGGTTTGCCCTTCGACTAAGGTTCTTAACATCGCCTGAATGTCTTCGCTGCTTAAACCCACCCGACCTGCGGCCACACGGTCAATTTGGACTTGTAAATATTGCACACCCGAATTTTCTAAGGTCATTACGTCTTCGCTGCCCTGAATGCCTTGTAAAATGTTGGCAATTTGCTCAGCAATTTGGCTTAACTCGGCCAAGTCTGAGCCATACACTTTAACCGCCAAATCACCACGTACCCCCGACAACATTTCTGAGGTACGCATTTCAATGGGTTGGGTAAAACTAAAATTTACCCCTGCGACATCAGCAATCACTGCACGCACTTGGTCAATGATTTGCTCTTTATTTTTGGCTTGCCATTGCTCTTTGGGTTTTAACACCAAAAAGGTGTCGGTTTCATTTAAACCCATGGGGTCTAAACCCAATTCATCTGAGCCTGTTCTGGCGACAATCCTTTGTATATCAGGCACTTTCGCTAAAATACGTTGTTGTACATCTAAATCGATGGCTGTTGAGCTATTCAGTTGAATGGATGGCAGTTTTTCCAATTGCATAATAATGTCGCCTTCATCCATGGTTGGCATAAACGATTTGCCAATAAACGGAAACAAGGCTAATGCACCAACTAAAGCGAGTGCTGCTCCTGTATAAACCCATTTGCTATGCACAAACGACCAGTCCAGCAAACGTTGATAACCCGCTTCTAAACGCGCAACGAGCCACGGCGTATGATGAACTTGTGCCTTTAACACAAAAGAAGCCAGCACAGGAATCACGGTTAAGGACAACAACAACGACGCAGACAAGGCAAAGACAATGGTTAATGCAACAGGTGCAAATAACTTCCCTTCTAAAC
>NZ_CALETI010000416.1 GCF_937920075.1 uncultured Agitococcus sp. | reverse complement strand
CAGAACGCGGCCAAAACTTACCAACACCTGATTTATTTGGCGAAAACATTTTAAAAGGTAATTTTGACGTAAGACGCGAGATGGTTAACCCTGCAATTGCACCTAAGCAGCCTGATATTAAAGATGTGCTTACGGCTCAATTCAACGCGGCTATGGCGGCGCAAGATGTTGAAACGGCTTTTGATGCGGCCAAGAAGTTAAAAGAGTTAGAAAAAAACCCTAATAAGTATTTTGGTGGATTGACTAAAGGTATTGACTCTAAAACTAACAAACCTTTATTTTTGGCCATGACAGAATCAGGCGTTGTACCTGTTGATGGTTATCAGCCGTATGAAGAGCCGAAAGACCCTAAAACATCACTTGTTAAAACAGATTTAGGTTTTGAAGTGGTAAAAGAGGGTGAGTTACCAAAGGGGCGACCTGTTGTTGCCGCTAAAGAGCCAAAAGCACCACCATTAAAAGAGATTACAGGCCGCGATGGTTCTGTAAATATAGTAAACATGGCAACGGGCGAAATAACACCCGTATTGGCCAATGGTAAGCCGTTTATCGCAAAAGATGACCCGCTAACATTGTTTACCAAAAAAGAAGAGTTTAAGTCTGAGTTAAAACAGCGCGAAACAGTCGCGCAAAAATACGCCGACGCTTCGGACGTTATTCCATTGTTAGATGGTTATATTGCTGATTTAGAAAAAACACCCGCAAATCTTTTAGCATCGACTTATTACAAGTTAAAAGGTTTGGCTTCTACGGATAATCCTGAGTTACAAGCCGTTACTGCTGCAAACCAAAAAGCCAAAACGTTAATCAATTACGCGCAAAAACAGCCTGGTCCATCTACCGACCGCGATGTAATGAATTATTTAGAACAGGTTGGCGTTGCATCGGACATCACTCAACCGAGAGATGCGCGTATTGCTGCTGCAAAGTCTGCTAAGGCTTACGCGGTAAGTATTCAACAAAAATACGGCTCTTATGCTAGTGATATTCTAAGCGGAAAAGTAACGCCCGATGAATTAAAAGCGCGTCAAGAATCTGTTAATAATGGCAGTCAAGCACCTGATTTATCAAAATTGCCAACGGCTAACATAGAAAAAGGTTCTGTCGCTAAAGACCCAAAAACAGGCAAGCCTATCGCAATGTTTAACGGTTCTAAGTGGATTCCGTGGGGAGGTAAATAATGGATTACATTATTGAACAGCCAAGCAAAAA
>NZ_CALETI010000415.1 GCF_937920075.1 uncultured Agitococcus sp. | reverse complement strand
GAACGCGGTATTACAATACTAATTGCATCAAGCCGCGATAACTGACCCCTCACAAATCCGTTGCCAGCACGGATTTAAGCACTAAGCATCAAGCCGTTAAAGATGCCAATGGACGCGCTTATAACCGTACTAAATACATTAAACAACGCCATGACATGATGCAACACTGGAGCGATTACTTAGACGGTTTACGAGTGGGTAGCGGTGTAGTATGAATTTAGAAATGTTCCCTTTAGAATGGTTAGAATTACCCGATGATGAATTAGGTTATCACTTACTCGCAGTTTGGGCAGGCTATCACGCACAAAAACTAAATATACCCATTCACCTTGTTACTTTTGATTTTGTAGAAGCTATACGCAGTCAGACCCTAAAGATGGATACTGACAATGTGGAACACGTAGCACTGGAGAAAGCCATAAAACTAATAGCAGAGGGACAACCCGCAAGAGGTGGTAAGCTATTCAGAGAGCATATGAAAAAAGGTGCGACATTTATAGCGGCACTAGATGAAGCAGTCACAGGCCGAAGACGGCAAACAGCCAATGCCAAAAAACCACGCCCTACACCCTTTCAACAATTGATTATTAACCTTATTACCAAAGACCCTAACATGACTGAAAATGCACTTGAACACGCACTAAAGAAGCAAGAAGGCGTAACTTTTACACCTGACGATATGATTATTTATAAAAAACAAAAACCCATACCTAGAACAGCACTAAAAGATCATTTATTTAGGGCAAAGAAAAAAATAAATTCGCGTTAGCCAGCTAATGCGAAAACAGCAAAGTTTTAATTGTTGAAAATGTACTCACTTAGTCAATTCCGTCAAGTGAGTTTAACCATGACAGCACAAGCAAACATACGATTTTTAAGACAAAAAGAGGTGACACACATAACAGGCATACCACGCCCCACCTTGTACTTGCTAATGAGTAAAGGATTATTCCCTAAGCAAATTAGTATCGGTAGTGGACATTGTGTCGCTTGGCTTGAAAGTGAAGTTTTAGCATTTATGCACGAACGTATTGCAGCAAGAGAGGCCAAGTAATGACTACCCTCTCTTTATTGCTTAATACGATTATTTATTTATTGCCAAAGGTAAACACACATGACGATTTAACACAGACCACAAAAGACAAAGGCCATGACGCACTAACGCCACAGCCTTTTAGCCAATTTTCACCTAAGCACAGGTAATTGACCATGAAAAATTATAGCCGTAGTAACCCCGTATTGTCGCCACATTTTGACGAATGCAAAATTTTTATACACACCCTTGCAGGTAAAGACGCACAATTCACATTCCAGACCTTTGATGATGTCAAAGAACGCTTAG
>NZ_CALETI010000414.1 GCF_937920075.1 uncultured Agitococcus sp. | reverse complement strand
CGCGTAAAGCATGTAACACGCTGATTTCATAGTTAATACGGTTAATACGTGTCGTACCATCTTTTTGTTTTTCAATGACGGTATCTAACCATTTGGGTTTGATAATACCTTGAGTGGGAATGTCAGTGCTGTCATTAAAATATATGCCACGTTGTTGTTGATTAATTTTTAAGTAGTGCAAGGCATCAATGACGGGACGGTATTGATTGTTACAATGAAATTCTAGTGTATTTAATAAGGGAGTAATCATACGCCTATAGTGATTGCCATAGGAGCGGCGTACGATGTGATGCACGTCATTTTGTTCAGATTTGGTTTTGTTTTTAAATTCAATGACAACGCTTTTTAAGGTCTCTAAGCCTACGGTAGGGTATAGTACCTCTTGAATAATGCCTTTGGGCTGTTCAATCGCAACTTCTGCTAATTTAAACAATACTCGGTTTTTACCTCGTACTTGTCTAAATTGTTCAAACAGATGTTTGTCTATTTTATTTTCAGCACGTTTACCAGTGTTGTGCGTAATTTGAATCAGTAGCGCAATCAAATCATCGGTAATATCTTGTTGCCGCTGCCAGCAAAAAGCAGCCATCAAAGAATAACGAATGTCTTCAGGATGACGGCGTAACTCCCAATTTGATTCAGTCAGCGCACGACGATGATATTTATGCAGCCATTTTAGAGGGATATTCTTCATGGATTCAGCACACAACGATATTTGTTTTAAACAGTTGAGCCGCTCAATCGCTTGTAAAATATTTTGAAGGTTGGCATTACCTGATTGTCCTTTTAACCATGAGAAACGCTGAGTGGCTTTATCAACGTTTGGTGTCATGTCATCTAGTCCTTCTTCATGAGAAGAACTCAGTAAGTGGTCAATGGCTGTTTTGGTATCTGGCTTTATTCCTTGCATTATCTGCTTCTGTAAGCAGGATTCAAAAGCGGAACATGTGCTATTAATCAGGCGTTGGATTTGTTTGAGTGTGGGTGGGGCAATTTGACGTTGTTTAAACCATGTGAGAAAAAAAGCTTGCAATGCCTCCGCAGAGGGATTGCTCGGCAGTAGTTCTACGCTGATAGCTTTTTTTACATCCTGTAGGTCTTGCTGAGTCGTGCGGCGAATACCCAACTGTTGCAATATTTCAGCTCTGTCGCGTTTAGCTGTTCGACCATTGAGTGAGTAATCGCTTAAATCACAACGAGGCACATCTATTTGCTTGGCCAAATAGGCTAAGACGACTCGAGGAATCTCATCAAAATGTTCAGGAAACCGACCTTCGTTTTGAAAATATTTGAGTAACACAGCAAAGCCTAAACGGCCATGTGTTGTTTTTTTATAAAGAAGTTCCCGTTCTTCGTTGGTTAAAAACCAATGGATATCTAAACCTTCATCACGCCATTCCCATACCAATTTAAACATCCTTTACCGTTTGATTTTTAGATGGTCATGATACTATCATTGGATAATCTATTTTGGTAGCATGAGTTTTACCTGTTTTCCATCCAAGATGGCACTTTTTACACGAACGTGGTAACTACCCCTGATTGTGGCGCACGTCGAACAAAGAAAGGGCAGCATACTCTTGTGTATCGC
>NZ_CALETI010000413.1 GCF_937920075.1 uncultured Agitococcus sp. | reverse complement strand
TTAATAGCATGAATGTTAAACGCATGATCTTTCCCCTCAAAAATCAAATAAACTTGGCACAGTATCGCGCATTTGTTGGCGAGTTTTTTCGCCTGCTTGTTGTAGTTTTTGATACTGTATAGAATCTCGTGGTGGCATCAGTTTACTGGCTTTCTCTGTGCCTTGATAACGCTCCCAATCCAACGCATCTCTAATTTCTTTTTTAGCCTGAATATTGGCTAAAACTTGCCCTTCGGTGTCCCCTGCCATAAAGTTTAAACGCTGTGCAGGATTACCACGATGACAAGCAAAACAATAATCGGCAAACGGTTGTAATTGAGTCAGCTTTTTAATCTTTAATGGTGGAATACCTGACACCACAGGCGGAGACATTTCTGCCGTATTCAAACAACAATAATCACGTGATTGCCCCAATAACGCTTGCATCATGACCACCCGTGAAAAGGGCTTTGCAGCAAAGACTTCATCAGGCAAACTTTGCACTTTTGCAATGACATTTGCCCATTGATTAGCATTGGCTTGGGCTAAAGTTTTTAAATCGGCATCGCTAAAAAATCGTGCTAAACCATACACACCATCAATGTGTTGTGCGGTTAAAACTTGTTTAGGGGCGCGGATGGTCAATGGGTCAACTTCTTTGCGTAAAGGCGGCAATTTATCAAACTCGCTTAAATCTTCGTTGTCTTTTGCACCTTCACCAAACTTAATATCACGCGTCACTAAAGAGCGTAACCAACCTTTAAAACCTTGTTTTTCCCCAATGGGATCACGGTTTAATAAATCCGATTCAGGCACAGCAATACCTTCTTTTGGAAAGTTTTTTGCTTGTAATTGTTTTAAAGTTTGAGCATCTGGGCTATTTGCATCAAAGCCGCCTGCATTATCGGCATATTGTAAAGCGAGTTTTAACATTTGCCGCCGACATTGATTACCGTCTAAACCACAACCATCTAACCATAAACGCTGAGTGACATGATAAAAATTACCAACATCAGTCAACTGGTCAAAACGCTCAGAATTTGCGAGTGGCTGTTGTAATGCTACATTTTCATAAGCGAGATTATTAGCGCGTGCAGCGGCAATCGCAGCAGCGGTACTTTGTTGACCGTTGGTTTCATTCCACGGACGCTGAGAGAAAATCGGCGTGCCACCTTGGTGACAAGTGGTACAAATGGCTCGGCGAGCATAGACAATTCTTGGCACACAACCTTCACAATAATTTTGTACGAGTTGAAACTCAAAGCGTCCTGCGGCTTCGTTATAACTTAACACTTCAATTTCGTGAGCGTTTTCAACAAAACCCAAAAACAATAGTCCTTTGCTATTCAGTCCGAAGCCTGCGGGTGCATTGGCTTGTTCAAAATCAGCAGCAACGACAATACGCGGATGTTTATCATCGGCTTGGCCTTTTAATAAGGAACGACCATGCGGAATTAATAAGGTGATTGGCTCTGTACCTTGCGGATTTTGTTCTTTTAATAAACCAATTAATTTACTAAAGGGATAAGGTAAACCATTATTTTGGGCAATCATGTGATCAAATAACGAGCGAGTACCTTGTGGCGGCAAATCGGTGTCAGGAATAATTTTTTGTGATAAATAAGTTGTTTTGGTAGAGGTATTTTTAGCTAATTCAGTAATGGGGGGGGTACTTGGGCGGTTTAATAAAATCACTGCGCTGACGGCAGTTATCATAACAATTAGAAAAATGCTAAGTATTATTTTTTTCATAGTGGCTCGAATAATTATCTAACCATTTTTTATTGGTAGGGACAACCCTTGTGGTTGTCCTTATATGACCATCATAGGGCAGCCACAAGGGCTGCCCCTACAATGACGGTTTGATTTACATCATTTTCAAGAATTCACGTAGAGCGTGTTTATCTTGTGGTGTTAAATCAACACCAAACTGATGCCCCTTATTTTCAACCAAATCATCACACTTCATAAACAAAGGACGATGTGGATTAGAAGATAACACATGTGCAGCAGGCTCACCTTTTTTGAAGGGAATCAATGCTAAACCTTGGGCATCTTCGCGACCACTACTCATAAAGTCTTCGGTCAGTCCTGTGATTTTTTGTGGACGGCTGGGAGATACTTTGGGATCATCAGACATCATCAACTCATCAAACGCCATTTCAAATTGTTTAATGCGACCACTTAAAGTGTAATCTGGTGAACCATCAGGCAAGAAAGTCACTTCACCAATCGCATTATTATGCAAGAAAGGAGCTGTTGCCCAAACCGATAATAACGAGATATTACGCAAATAACCCGGCCCGCCTTCAATTTTACGCTCGCCAAATGGCACGCCACCAAGCAAAGGAATCACGCGATTAAAGACTTGTTTGACACTGCCAGCAGAGGGACTATTTTTGTAAGTTTCAGAAGAAAACTCTTCCCAAATATGACCTTGATTATGGTTATCATGTAAAGCACGACACATATTAGTACCGACAATATTAAAAGGAGTACGTTCGTCATTACCTAACCAATCTTGACCAAAAATACCTTTATCAGCAAATTGTTTGGGACGTAACTGGCCTTTTAAGTCTTTGACAAAATACTTGGCCATAAATGCTGCATCTTTTTGCTTTTCAGCACTCATTTCATAACGCCAGTAATCTTCTTTACCAAAAATATGGCCTTCATAAAACTTAGCTAAGGCATCTTTATCGGCACGAATATTTTCAGGTGCAAACTTAGAGCTATGACAAGAAGCACACTCACGAGCAAATACTTCACGACCTTTAGGGACTACTTTAAGATCAATATAATTTAAACCAGCGGTATTATCTTTATCATCTTTAGCCGCTAATAAATAAGTTGGCCCACCTGTGATTAAGAAGGCGGCTAAATCATCCATCTTACTATCAGCATAATTCCACGCATCACATTTGTTGGCACATTGCATGATACGCATTGGGCTTTGTTTGGTACCACGACCAAAAAATTGACCAGGATAAGGAAAGTTCGGTGTCCAACATTCTTCGGTACACATACCAATATTGACATAGACACGAATCAACGCCAAATGTTCGCCCACAGAGTCTTCGCCACCTTTTAATACATGGCGTGTCATGGCCGTTTTCACAATACCCGTAACTGGGTCTTTCATCACGTGTTCAAATAAACGTTTGTTATGAAAGTCCATAATATTGTTTTGTGTACCCGGATTATGCTGCCAATCGTTAGCAACAATTGAGGTATCAATTGTGCCTAAGCGTCCTGCCATCACCGCTTGGTTAGCTAAATGATTACTTGGCGCACCTTGGAAGAAAGCTAAGGGCTGACGAATGTGTTGGTTACCAATCGTAGCACTTAAATTTTCCCATTTAGGCTCATTGGGGTTTTTGGGTGGATTAGTAGGATCAAAACCCACGTGACATTGCACACAGGGATGACCAATCACATAACGTTTGTTTTCTTTAATTTCTGTTTCGGAATAAGGAGCTGTTTGTGGATCGTAAACAACTTTGCCTGAAGCATCTTTAATTGGGTCGGCATAGTATTTACGATAACCTAACACACCTGATGAATGTGGGTCTTGGCATTTGTCATACCAATTCGTAGATGCATCACCTTGCACACAATCAGGATCATTAATTAAACCCCATTTACTAAAACGTTGTGCACGGGTGCGTGTGTCTAACCAAGGGTAATACATATTTTCTTTACCGACGACACGCGTTTGCAGCAACATGTTTTCATCTTGGTTGCCAAACGTGCCCTTAAACCAAACATCACGACCACGACGCGCCTGTTCACGCATTTTATTGGCCTTAATGGGGTCTTTAGCCTCTACATCCTTAAATAATCCCAAAACGTAACGGCATCCTTCGGCATCATAACCAGTTGGCTGCACTTCGGTACATGGCGGCGGTACATACTGTGGAATAGGCTGATATGTCCATGTGACTGGCCCACCACGTTTGTGAGTATCAGGTGATGTACCTTTATTCCACACTTTACGCGCAGCTAAGGTGTCATAAAAATGCGCGTCAAACCATTCAGCACGTTCTTTCCAATAAGGTGTACCTGTATAAATACCCGTGGTTAATTTACGATCAACTAAATCTTGAATGGATACACTGCGATTTGTTGAACGATATGGTTCTGTTGATACAGGTACTTGACCAGTTGGCATATCATAGGGTGTTAAAGCTGGCACTTCTGGCACAGGAATTTTGGCTGGTACAGGTGGAACATCTGGCGGAGGTGGTGGCAAGGTAGCAAAATGCACCCCCACACCAATCACTGATACTGTGGCTAAACCCCAAACTATTTTTTTCATGTTGGCTCCTAGATTGAGCAATTTTGCGCCAGTTTAACGAGATTAATACAAATAAACAACTGGTGCAAAAGCTCTAATTTTTTGTTTTAATTCAATTATTTAGAGTAATTATTCTAGAGTAAAAACTCCATTTTTAGATTTAACAACTTAACTCTTTGTTTTTGCTAAATTCTGTTCGCTTTCTAGCCACTGGCGCCAAATAGCGATTAATACCGCTAAAATAACTGGCCCGATAAATAAACCAATCATGCCAAAAGCAGCTAAGCCTCCCAATACTCCAAACATCACTGCTAAAAAAGGTATTTCGGTCGCGCTAGAAATGACAAGGGGGCGGATAATGTTATCAACCCAGCTAATCACAAAAGTTCCCCACGCTGCCAAACCCAATGCTTCAACGGTATAACCTTGGCTCAATAACCAAACCGCCACACTCCCCCACGCAAAGGGAGTTCCAAAGGGAATCATCGCCACCAAGGTGGTAATACAGGCCAAAAATATTGGACTTTCCATGCCTACAAAAGCATAGCCTATTCCTGCTAAAAATCCTTGGGCAACAGCCGTTAACACAATACCATAAACAACAGCTCGGGTTGTATCACCAATTGCATGAATATAACCGTGAACTCTATCACCAATTAAAACGGTTAAACCTTGTTGTATTTGTTGCAATATTTTTTGGCCATCACGATAAAAGAAAAATAAGATAAACAATGCCATTGATAATTTGGCTAAGTTTTTGCTAATACCACTTGCCACTTGTGCCGCTGCACCAAATGCTTTTTGAAACCATGCTTGCAACTGTTCTTTAAACGCATCAGGATTATTCATTAAATTGTCTAAAGTTTTTTGTAACTCATTGGCAAATGGCCATTTTTTTACAAAATCTGGTAATGCTACATTTTGACTACTGATTTTTTGCTCAATAACTCGATAAACATGACTTACTTCGACATTTAACACAATAATTGCTAATAATAAAGGAATGATGATTAATAAGGCTAAGCTCAAGGTCATTAATGCGGCTGCTAAATTATGCCGATAGGCTAAGCGTGTTAACAAACGTGTATAGGCTGGCCATGTTACATAGGCTAAAACGCCTGCCCATGCTATTGGAATAAAAAAAACCGATAAAATACTATAGCCCAAAAATAGGATAACACTCAAAATAACGGCTAGTAATAATCGGTGAAGGGTTAAAGCTTCAAATGAAGACATTCGATCATTTCCTTAAAATGCGTCAACCGACTATAACTGGGAATCAGATTAACTACCAAGATGGTTTTTGAAAATAACTCATATATCCACCGCTATTTAACGCGCTTCCCTCCACATTAACCACAACTTAACATCTTTTTCGACGACCACTTCCTCAGTCACTTTAAAGCCAAAGTGTTGATAAATTTCGATATTTTGCTCTTTAGAGTTTTCTAAATAGGCAGGTGTTTGGGTACGATCACAAATATCTAATATTGGCCTTAACAACTTGGAGCAATAACCTCTACCCTGCGCTTCGGGTGCAACCCCCACCGCCATTAAATACCAATGAGGCACATGTGGATGTTTGGCTTGAATTTTATCCACCACTCGCCAACGGGAATACAACTGACTTAAACCTGTTACGCCTAGCCAATCAGGCAGAAAAGCCAACTGTTCGGCTAAGCCTAATTGCCAACAATTGGGTGGCGACCATAAAGCCGCGCCTAATCTGTCTTCGGTTGTCCAAATTTGCTCATACGGCCATGCAAAACGATCCCAATAAATTTCAAAAATTCGCCGAAACCTCGCCCCTAAATAGACATCTTGTTTGACCAACCAGTTATACATCGGGTCATCCCAAAACGAGCGTGTTAACGTATCAATGATAATTTCTCGATCATCTTTAATTGCCTGATACACTCTCGTGGCTTTAGGAGCTAAATCGTCTTCTGCAAAGATCATGGTTTTGCCTGCCAAAAAGCTGCGCCCTTTAACACATTTAAAGCAGCATACAATACATAATCATCTTGAGCTAATTGTTGCTCTGTAGGTATTTCATCCGTTTTAACAACTGGTTTTTCTTCAACTTTAGCATCATCTTTTGCCGATTTTTTGGTCTTTTTGCCAACATCTGTGCCTTTTTTCACCTCTTCTTCAACCACAGGCTTGGCCTCCTCAACAGGCTTAAAGCTATTGGTTGCATCGGCTTGTTCATTGGGATTTGATAAATGACCTTTTAAATCCGCTTCTTTATAACTTTCTCCCTGAGCGGCAAGCTCTAGTTTGGCTGGCTCAATTAACACGTCAGGTTTAATACCTTCGGCTTGAATCGAACGGCCATTAGGCGTGTAATAACGCGCTGTGGTTAACTTAATGGCTTTGTCTTCACTGATTTGCAAAACGGTTTGCACCGAGCCTTTGCCAAAGGTGGTTGTTCCCGCAATAATCGCACGTTTTTGGTCTTGTAATGCCCCTGCAACAATTTCGGAAGCAGAAGCAGAACCACCATTGACTAATACTAATAACGGCACATTGGGTAAATTTTGTCCTTCAGTCGCTTCGAATTTTTCACTAGGTTCT
Source organism: uncultured Agitococcus sp. (assembly GCF_937920075.1). Lineage (GTDB taxonomy): Bacteria > Pseudomonadota > Gammaproteobacteria > Pseudomonadales > Moraxellaceae > Agitococcus. The sequence goes on along the minus strand of NZ_CALETI010000413.1, from coordinate 1,120 downwards.
TCGCTACGCGATTTGGTATAAACAATCAAACCTTTATCTAAAAAGGCATCCGCCACACTAATTGCACCACCCAACACGCCACCCGGATTGTTGCGTAAATCTAAAATCAAGCCTTTAATCGGTTTTTCGCGTTCTTTGAGTTGATTTAAAGTTTTATTTAAATCACGGCCTGTATGAGTTTGAAATTGGGTAATTCTAATGACTGGATAATCTTCGGCAATAAAGCGCATTTTAACGCTGGTTGTTTCAATTTTGGAGCGAATCAAGGTTAAGTTTTGTGCGGCTTCGCCTTTGCGTTGAATGGTTAATTTGAGTGGTTTGCCAATTTCTCCACGCATCACTTCCACAGCTTCATTCATGGTCATGCCTTTAACCGCTTTCCCTTCCAATTTGACGATATAATCACCTGCTTTGATGCCAGCCTTAGACGCAGGTGTATCATCTATCGGACTAATGACTTTTAAATAACCATCTTCCATAGTAATTTCGACACCAATACCGCCAAACTCGCCTGTGGTTTGCGCTTTTAAATCTTGATAATCGTCTTTATTTAAATAGGCAGAATGAGGGTCGAGTGATGACAACATACCTTTAATGGCATTTTCAAATAAGGTTTTATCGTCAACAGGGTCAACATAACTTTGACGAATACGCTCAAAAACATCAACAAAGGTGCGTAAATCGGTGAGGGGTAAATTTTCTACTTTTTTATTACTGTCTGGTGTGGGTGTTGCCTCTGCTGCCCATCCATAGGAGTGTAATACTAAAGAACATAAGGCGACATTTAACAAGCGTTTCATTTATTTCTCAAAATCCTATTAACAAACCATATTTTTAGATTAACAGCATTAATTCTAATGGTCATGCACATCAATCATACAAGTAGTTGTATTATTGTTATTATGACCTGACAAGGTTAAGCGATATTGATTGTTGATTAAAGGATATTTGTTATGCCCAACACCAAACTTGAGCAATATATTCGTTGTGTACCCGATTTTCCCAAACAAGACATTTTATTTAGGGGATTAAACGATGGGCTAATTAATTGTGGGTTTCCTTCGTCAACCCACAATTAACATTTGATTATCGTGGGTTTCGTGCCTCTACCCACGCCACG
>NZ_CALETI010000412.1 GCF_937920075.1 uncultured Agitococcus sp. | reverse complement strand
AATCGACTAATAAATGTTTTAAACTACGTTGAAAACGACGCTCTATATCCGTAATCGGAATATTATGGCCACCATGTGCAACACGTTCGGCAACACGAAGTTTTGACATTTCAACATTGGGTAAAGCTAAATAGATTAACTCAATGCGCCAACCTGTTGTTTTGAGTTGTTGTATGAGTTTTAAATAGTTTTTGCCAGCTAATGTTGTTTCAAATGCAAAGTTTTCTTGATTAAGAATACAGGTATTCAACGCTTTTAAAAATAAGCGACTGGCATGAATTAGCTGTTTTTCGGGTGCAAGTGGAGCTAAACCTGCGGCAATTAAATCGGCATTAAGAAAGTGCTGACAATTAGTAAATTGAGCTAAATAGTTTAGAGCAAATGTTGTTTTGCCTGCACCATTTGGGCCAGCAATAATCCAGCATGTTGGCATACACTTTCTCGGCGATTTTTTAGCCCGTATTTCTACGGGCTAAAAAATGATTAGTACTTATAACTTTCTTGCTTATATGGGCCATCAACAGAGACGCCAATATATTCAGCTTGAGCAGAAGTTAATTTGGTTAACACTCCACCAAAACCTGCAACCATTGCTGCGGCAACTTCTTCATCAAGTTTTTTCGGTAAAACTTCAACTTTGAGCATGCGCTCTTGCACAGCAGGAGAATGGTCAGCAAATTTTTGCTCATACAAATACATTTGCGCTAACACTTGGTTGGCAAAAGAACCATCCATAATGCGAGATGGGTGACCTGTTGCATTGCCCAAGTTCACTAAGCGACCTTCAGATAATAATAACAAGTAGTTACTATCGGCTGGGTTAACGTCCGCTGCATTAGTGCGATAAACCTTGTGTACTTGTGGTTTAACTTCTTCCCAATGCCAGTTGGTACGCATATAAGCCGTATCAATTTCGGTATCAAAATGACCAATATTACAGACCACTGCACCGTTTTTGAGGTTACGCAACATCGCCGCATCACAGACATTCATATTGCCTGTGGTGGTAACTAATAAATCAGTTTCACCTAATAAGGTTTTGTTGATATCAACATCTAAACCTGTGTTGTTGCCATCAATATATGGGGAAACCACTTCGTAACCATCCATACAGGCTTGCATTGCACAAATTGGATCAATTTCGGTGACGCGCACAATCATGCCTTCTTGACGTAAAGATTGAGCAGAACCTTTACCCACATCACCATAACCAATCACTAAAGCACGACGACCTGCCATTAACATATCTGTGCCGCGTTTAATGGCATCATTTAAGGAGTGGCGGCAACCATATTTGTTGTCATTTTTTGACTTGGTCACTGAGTCATTGACGTTAATAGCAGGCACTTTTAACGTACCTTTTTTCCACATTTCAATTAAACGATGCACACCTGTGGTGGTTTCTTCAGTAATACCATGAATGGTTTTTAACATTTCTGGATATTTTTCGTGAACGATATAGGTAACGTCACCACCATCATCCAAAATCATGTTGGCATCCCAAGGCTTACCATCTTTTAAAATGGTTTGCTCGATACACCACCAAAATTCTTCTTCGGTTTCACCTTTCCATGCAAAGACGGGAATGCCCACCGCAGCAATTGCCGCAGCCGCTTGATCTTGTGTGGAGAAGATATTGCAAGATGACCAACGAACTTCTGCCCCTAAATCAATTAAGGTTTCGATTAATACGGCAGTTTGAATGGTCATGTGGATACAGCCGATGATTTTTGCACCTGCTAAAGGTTTGCTGGCAGCATACTTGCGGCGTAAACCCATTAAGGCAGGCATTTCGGCTTCGGCGAGAATGATTTCTTTACGACCCCAAGCGGCTAAAGAAATATCGGCAACTTTATAGTCGCCAACGGATGTCATTGCAGTCATGACAGACTCCTATGGTATAGAGCTTACGCGTTGCATCGCAATTATCGTGTTTTGTGAATATAAAATCGTTGAAAACGATTGAAATGTGAACGAATAAGCGATAACAGCGTAAGTGCTAAGTGAGTGGGTGACGTTGGCAACTATATCTTTACTACCGAGCCTAGCAGTTTTTTAACTGGTGCAGCACCCCTCGGCAGTGGGAGAGCATTTTAACGGATAATCAGCAAAAAAGAAAAGTGAACAAATTGGGACTTACGCGGTTATCGCTAATTTATTCGCTTAATAATCGTTTTAAACGATTATTAGCTCACAAAACGCGCTAATTGCAGCACAATGCGTAAGTCCATAATTAAAAAATGCTAAAATTTGCTTTTTGCTGCGTTGAGATGTGTTTGTGATAAACGTGGATGTAATTATTATTGGTGGCGGTGCGTCGGGTTTAATGTGTGCTGCCAGTGCAGGACAGCGTGGCCGTCGTGTGTTGGTCTTGGATAGTAGCAATAAAGTCGGTAAAAAGATTTTAATGTCAGGCGGTGGCCGTTGTAATTTTACCAATTTATTTGTTGAGCCGAGTAATTATTTATCTGCAAACCCACATTTTTGTATTTCCGCACTCAATCGTTACACCCAATGGGATTTTATTGCGCTGGTTGAAAAACACCGTATTGCTTATCACGAACGAAAACACGGTCAATTATTTTGTAATGATTCAGCTAAAGATATTTTGGCCATGTTGTTGGCAGAGTGCGAACGTACTCAACAAGTGACCATTCAAACCCATTGTCAAATTGAAAAAATTATCCCAGTCGATGATGGCGAGCATCGTTTTCATTTGCAGACCAGTAAAGGTCAGTTTGCCTGTCAGTCTTTAGTGATTGCCACAGGTGGTTTGTCTATTCCAACGATGGGTGCGAGTGGTTTTGGTTATGAAGTAGCTAAACAGTTTGGTCATCAGGTGTTGCCAACACGCGCAGGTTTAGTGCCATTTACCTTTACTGATAACATCAAAACAGTCACCGAACGATTATCGGGTTTGGCGTTGGATGTCAGCATGACAGCGAAGGATAGCGCCAGTTTTCATGAAAATTTGTTGTTTACCCATCGGGGCTTAAGTGGGCCAGTCGCTTTGCAATTATCAAACTATTGGCAATTAGGCGAGACGGTAGAAGTAAATTTATTGCCACAATTAGAAATGGCGAGTTGGCTAAAAGAGCAAAAGCAGCAACATCCTAAATCATTATTACGTACACAGTTAATACCATTATTAAGTAAAAACTTAGTGTTGGAATTACAAGCTTTGCATTGGCCAAGTTATGCCGAAACGCCATTAGCTGAAATACCTGATAGTGTGTTGTTAACGATTGCTGATGCTTTGCAAGCATGGCAGTTAAAACCATCAGGTACAGAAGGGTATCGCACCGCAGAAGTGACGTTGGGTGGTGTGGATACGCGCGAGT
>NZ_CALETI010000411.1 GCF_937920075.1 uncultured Agitococcus sp. | reverse complement strand
TGCCAGTAATGCGGTAAATCTCGTTACGATGGACAATGCGTATATTATCGCTATCCCTTGTTGCAGGTACTGTGACTGCTTGGTTTTGTCTGATTGTGAATGTATAACCTTGTGTATGTTGATTCTCACCGCGATAGAACCGCTCACGCTCGCTCTGTGGTGTCGCTTTTGACCATACGCTAACGAGTGTTGACCATGCGCTAGTAAAGCCGCCTTGACCATCGCTTGATTTGGTGCATTGCTCAATCGTGATACGGTGCTTTAGTTCGCCAATGTTCATACATTAAATACTCGGTATTGATTCAACACGCTAACAACATGGGCGGGTAAATCGTAAGAGCCGCGATTATAAAAACGGTATGTGACAAGGTCTTTTAAGGCTTGTGTAAGTGGTGCTAGGCTTGATAACGCTGTGGCCATTGTCCACTCAATAACGATTAGCTCATCATTTGAATAGTCATAATTAAGGCGCAAACAGCCTGTGACTTCATTAAATAAATAATCTGTAATTGTATCGCTGTCAACAGTGACAACGACCGATGATGCGGTAATTCTTGGTGAGTAAAAACGATTTTTAACTGTTTCAGCAATGTATTTTGTACGCCAAACTTGAGGCCGTAATACGTTTTTAGTGTATGACTCAACCTCGCGTCTGCATGAAGTAATTAAAGAGCTAATCAAACTATCCTCATCACTGTTTTCAACTTTAGCCCATGCTTTAACATCGGCTGTGGTTATCGGTTCACTTCCCGATTCACTGATTAAAATAGACATGATTAGCCCTTTTTATGGTTGGTTAGCTAGGATTAACAGTGTCTTGCAAACGTAAACCAAATTTAACAAACGATGCGCCAACCGACAACGTAGAGCCTGCGGCTGTAACGGCTGTTGCGCGTACATAGCGTTTAAATCCAACATAACCAATACTTGACACACCTGCCGCGCTTAACGCTGCACTTGCTTCGGTATTGGTTAAATCAGCATCAGCAACGGCTGTATAGTCGATGTCGTTGTCGGATTCTTCGATTAACGGCGTTACGCTACCATCAGTATATTCGCCGACTTGAAAAATGATTTCCAAGCCTTCGCTACCTTGACGGTCAATAGCCGAACCAACCACATCTTCGCCATTGGCAACGGCTGTTAAAGCAATGGCAACGCCTACGCTAACTTGATTGTGTAAATCT
>NZ_CALETI010000410.1 GCF_937920075.1 uncultured Agitococcus sp. | reverse complement strand
ACATACCTACTGCAAAACCGCCTAGCTTAGCCTCTGCACCACTATCATTAGTGGTAACACGGGTAATTTTTCCTGTTGTCAGGTCTTTGATAAATGCATCTGTGGCATTATTGGTGTCGTCAACGACAATATTATTGGCACTACTATTAAATAATATTTTTGTACCATCGGCAGAAATGGCAACAGCATCACTATCACCATTAAAACCTTCAAATTCGCCAGTAGAAACTAAGGTGACAGCACCAGTTTTTAAATCTTTAATAAAAACATCTTGTTTGCCATTTAGGTCATTATCAACTAGGTTAGTTGCTCTACTGGTAAATAATACTTTTGTGCCATCGGCTGAAAAAGCAACGGCTGTACTATCAGCATCACCTTGTTGCCCTGTAATATGGGTACTAACTCGGGTGATTTCACCTGTGAGTAAGTCTTTTACAAAAACATCAGCCACGTCATTGTCATCATTAGCCACTAAATTAGAAGCCCAACTATGGAACAAAACTTTTGTGCCATCAGCCGAAAATACACTACCATAACTTTGAGCATTTGCTTCTACACCATGACTATCTTCACTGATACGCACAGGACTACTTACAGAAACAGATTGCTCAATGACAATATCTGAAAAATCATCGACTTGATATGAATCATCACCAGCACCACCAACCATGGTATCGCCACCAACGCCTCCATCTAAATTATCATTACCATCCCCACTGACTAAACTGTCAAAGCCATCACCGCCTAATAACGCATCATTGCCTGCACCACTATTTAAAATGTCATCTCCTTCTTCACCCCATAGTGAATCATCACCATTCGCTCCTTCTAATTGATCATCCCCTAAACCACCAATCACAATATCGTTACCATCACCGCCCAATAAAGTATCATTACCTTCCAATCCTTTGATAATGTTATCACCCACATTGCCTGTAATATGATTATCTAAGGTATTACCCGTACCCTCGATGTTATCCGTACCTGTTAAAATTAAATCATCAACACCATCTGGTAAGGTGTAAGAAACATCGGAAGTATGTGTTGTGCGAGAAATGGCCATGTGTAGATACTCCTAATCTTTGGGTCAGCAAGTTCCATGCTTAGGCAAGTAACAGCCGCCCGCTAAATTTTTATGACGGTACGGTTAAAGACAAGTTGGTAAACTAAATATATTGAGTATATCCTATTCTGCTGTTGTATTTTTAGACTTTTTTGGCAAACACAATGAAAACATATTTAGTGGGTGGTGCAGTCCGCGATACCCTCTTAGGCAAAACCGTTAAAGACCGTGATTGGGTCATTGTTGGTGCCACACCAGACCAGTTACTTCAACAGGGTTACACAGCCATTGGTAAAGATTTTCCTGTGTTTCTGCATCCACACAGCCATGAAGAATATGCTCTAGCTCGAACTGAACGAAAAATTGGTTCGGGCTATCATGGTTTTAGCTGTGAAACAGGCAGCCATATTAGTTTAGAACAAGATTTAGCCCGCCGCGACCTAACAATTAATGCCCTTGCGCAAAATGATGATGGACAAATTATAGACCCCTATGGTGGTCAAGCCGATTTAACGGCAAAAATTTTACGCCACGTCTCGCCTGCTTTTGCCGAAGACCCTTTACGTGTGTTAAGAGTCGCTCGGTTTGCCGCACGTTATGCTGATGATGGCTTTAGTATTGCCCCCGAAACTTTAGAGCTCATGCAACAAATTGTCCAACAAGGAGAATTAGTGCATTTATCAGCCGAACGTATTTGGCTAGAAACGCATAAAGCACTAGGAGAAGCGCGACCCGATATTTACATTGAAGTTTTACAACAATGTGGGGCATTACAAGCGTTGTTCCCTGAAATTGACCAATTATTTGGTGTGCCTCAACGTGCTGAATATCATCCCGAAGTCGATACGGGCATTCATATTTTAATGTGCTTACGTGTAGCTGCTCGCGACCATTTATCAACACGCGCACGTTTTGCAGTATTAGTCCATGATTTAGGCAAAGGCATTACCCCTAAAGAGCAATTGCCACGACACATTAATCATGAACATACAGGCGTTGCTTTAGTCACTGCCTTATGTGAACGCTATAAAGTGCCACGCGATTATCAACAATTAGCCGAAATGGTTTGCCAATATCATTTAGATTGTCATCGGGTTGTTGAGTTGCAAGCTAAAACATTATGGGGCAAGCTACAAAAGCTAGATGCTATTCGGCGCCCAGAGCGTTTTATCGAATTTTTACAGGCTTGCCAAGCAGATGCTCAAGGGCGTTTAGGTTTAGAACATAAACCCTATCCGCAATTTGACTATTTTAGACAAGCCCAACAAGTTGTAGCACAAATTACCCCTAAACAGCTAGCCAATTTAAGCCAACTCAATGGCGCAGAGATAGGTCATGCTTTAGGTGCTTTACGGATACACGCATTACATGAGTTTAAACAACAATACCTTCAACAATCCTAAAGTGGTTTTAGTGACAGGCAGTGGTCAACGAGTCGGTGCAGAGATTGTTCGCTCTTTGCATCAATCGGGCTGGACAGTATTAATTCATTATCGTCATAGCCAACAAGCGGCATTAAGCTTAGCCAATGAGCTAAACCACCAACGTGCAAACAGTGCTTATACCTTATGTGCCGATTTAGATGATTTAAACCAAATTAATCAATTATCACAACAAATTGAGCAAATCACTGATCGTTTAGATGCTTTAGTTAATAATGCGTCAACATTTTATCCCACACCAATTGGCAATGTTGACGATAATGCGTGGCATGATTTGTTTAGTAGTAACGCCAAAGCTCCGTTTTTTTTGAGTCAAGCCTGTGTGACTTTACTCAAAAAGACACAAGGTTGTATTGTCAATATTGTTGATATTCATGCTCAACGCCCCTTTAAAAACTATACCGTATACTGTATGGCAAAAGCGGCCTTACAAACCATGACTTATGCTTTGGCTAAAGAACTTGCGCCTGATATTCGGGTCAATGGTGTTGCACCAGGTGCGATTTTATGGCCAGAAATGAACAGCCCTTCGGCGATTAATAACGATACTCAAGCAGAAATTTTGGCAGGTATTCCCTTACAATGCTCAGGCACCCCCCAAGATATTGCCAAAACGGTACGTTTTTTAGTGGAAGATGCCCCATATATTACAGGTCAAATTATTGCCGTTGATGGTGGCAGAAGTCATACCTTAGGGATGGAATAAAAAAAGGCTTAGCAATCTAAGCCTTTTTATTTCATAATTTAACCAAACAATGGTCGAATTTGTTGGCTGCCTCTCTCAATCACCAAGCCGACACTATCCGCAGCGGGCAAAGCCGCAGGTTTAGACAAACGTAGACGTAACCACGTTACACCAAACTCGTCCATTAATAAACTCGCCACTTTCTCGGCTAAAGTTTCAATTAAATGCCATTCACTCTGACTAATATAATTGGTCAAACGTGTTGAGACTGTTTTGTAATCAAGGGCGTAGGCGATGTCATCCGTTGATGCTGCTTGACGAATATCTATCGCAATTTCTAAATCTAGATGAATAGGTTGGCGAATACGTTTTTCCCACGAAAAGATACCGACAATGGCATCAACTTTTAAATTACGGATATATAAAATGTCCACAACTTTAGCCTGTATAAAAAAATTAGGCTGTATTATAAACAAAAAAGGGCGCAAAAATGCGCCCTGTTTTATGTGCCAATTATTAAACGTTAACCACCTCCGTTTGAACCACTGGCGCATAAATTAATGCACACCAACGGCAGATTTGTTTTTTAATTGCTCATATAACACGCCGTCTTCTTTGGCAAATAAAATCTCTTTCCATTGTGCCAATAAAGCATCGGTATCATGATCTTTAGGATGAAAGCTTGGCTTAAAGAAGTCTAAATACTGTGGCAACAACCGTGAAAACACGCCTTTTTTACCATTCCACAAGTATTTCATGGCCTGCCAAGTTTGACGAAACTTAAATAATTGGCCATCCGCTGCTAACATGCGCGTATGAAATGCAAACGTTACCGCAAAGAAAATGACAGTGGTTAAAGCCATCGTTGCAACACGCAAACCATAACTACCAACCATTTGTTGATAAACATCATAAGCCACTGTTTTATGCTCATTTTCTTCTAAAGCATGCCACAACCATAAATGACGTGCTTCAACCGAAAATTTTTGCTGGACATCTGCATCACGCAACAACATTTCTGCAATAATCGCGGTATAGTGCTCTAACGCTACTGTAGCGGCTAACTGAACAGGCTTAGGTAAGGTTTTTTGTACTAAATCTAATAATTTAGTCACATCACGATCAAGTTTATCTACAGGATAACCTTGTCGGGTAGCCATGTCGTTAAAACCCTGATGCTCTTTGCTGTGCATGGCTTCTTGGCCAATAAAACCTGCAACTTGGGCTTTTAACACAGGGTCAGTAATACGCTCACGATAATGGCGTACTGCTTCAACAAAAAATGATTCACCTGCAGGAAATAAAGACGATAATGTCGTCAAAAAGGAACTTAAATAAGGGTTGTTATCATAATAATAACGCTCAGAATCGGTCGAAAACTCAAAATCTAAGCGACGTGGTGGGATATTTACCGTTGCACCTAATGCCAACTTTTTAGTTGCAGGAGCTGCCGTTGTATGGCCAATATTGTTAGAAACGCTAGTATTCATATGCAACCTCTTAATTTGTGGTGCTACTTCATTTTTACATTGACTAATGTCACACTAATAATGTAATTGTATGGTTGTACGGTAAGTAGGTGCTTTTGTGCCATTTTTTTATCATTAGAGGACAATATGTCTATCAATTTGCAAAGTTTGCCTAGCGTCTATGCCTTGTTATTAGTTGACGTTGCTGCTAACTGGCAAGTAAAGCCCGAACAGTTATTGGCCGATTTAGGCTTAACCAGAGAAATGTTGCTAGAACCACAGCGACGTATTTCTTTAGAAGATGTCAACAAATTGATTATTAAAGCGCGTCAACTCACCCAAGAGGCGGCATTAGCGATTTATTTTGGCCAAAAAATGCAAATTTCGATGCACGGTTTTATTGGTTTTGCTGCCTTAACCGCAGCAAACGTGCGTGAAGCTTTAATTATTGCCGAACGTTTTGTCGGTATGATTAGTAGTTTGGTTGAATTACGTGTTGAAGAAGGCGCAGAAAAAAGTAATCTGATTTTAACCATTAATACCCAATTACAGCCTTTGCGTGAATTAGCCGTGTTAGCCGTGATGTTTGGTTTTGCTCACATGGGTTATGCAGCAACAGGCCAAGTATTAACAGGTGATGTTGAAGTTGACTTTGCTTGCCCTGATTATTTAGAGCCTTTGATTCCTTTTTTACCTGCCAAAGTCAGCTTTAATAGCCAAATAAATCAAATTGTCTTTTCCAGCACTTATTTAGATTTAACACTAATAATGGCTAATCCAGTTGCCAGTCAATTAGCCTTAACCCAATGTGAACAGGAACTACAACGATTTGGTTTAGACAAACCCTTTGTAGCACAAGTAAAAGCCTTAATGTTTGATGAAAAAATGGGCTTTTCGACTCTCGAACAAGTCGCTCAACGTTTACATATGTCCGAACGCACCCTAAAACGCCAATTAGCCAAATATGAATTAACTTATACCGATTTAGTAGAAGAAGCACGAAAACAAAAAGCCTTAGATTTATTAACCAACAGCCAACTGAGTTTAGATGATATTTCCGAATATTTAGGTTACTCCGATTTAGCCAACTTTACCCGTGCCTTTAAACGCTGGACAGAGCAAACACCAACCGCTTACCGCAAAAGCCTAGCAAAATAATCAACTATTAAGAGAGTCTTTTTTCAATTCGTAAATGTAAAATTTATTTATATAACAACACGTTAAACAACTATAAAATCTGCTAGACAAGCATATTTTATAGGCATATTATCAAAGGCATAAACCATATATTTTATATGGTTTTAAACCCCTTTGGGAGTTAGGCAATTAATACCCAGTAGGCTAGCCTAACTCCCCTTTTTATTGATATGGCAAAGAGAAAACTTATGATTATTGAAGTGACTGGTGATTTGTTATTAAGTAAAGCCCAAGTAATTGCTCATGGTATTGCACCTAATGACAACTTTGGTCAGGGTTTGGCTTTATCATTACGCGAACAATGGCCAAGCTTATACAAAGACTTTCGTCATTTTTGCCAAACACAACACCCTAAAGAAGGCACAATTTGGTCATGGATGAGTTCTGAAGGTAAAGTCATTGTCAATCTATTAACCCAAGAAGGTGCTTATCATCACGGTGAAAAGCCAGGGCGCGCTAACACTAAACATGTACATCATGCCTTAGCCGAATTACGTAAATTGATTGACAGCGAAAATTTTAGCAGTGTGGCTTTACCTAAATTAGCCACAGGTGTAGGTGGTTTATCGTGGGAAGAAGTTTATCCGTTAATTCAACAACACTTAGGTGATCTTAGTATTCCTGTGTATGTTTATACGACTTATCATAAAGGCCAACAAGCTGAGTGATTGAAAAAGAGCGCGATACCGCGCTCTTTTTTATTGTGGCAACAAGCCTCTTAGCTGTTTATTCAAATAGTCTTGATAATTATAAATCGGAAATGGAATTGGCTCTGTAGATTTCGCATATTCTTCTTTTTTTACCATACGCAACGAACCAAGAGCTACACTATAAGGCGCACTATGTTGCACAAAATTAGCCGCCCATGACGGCACTTTTCCACCTGGGTCAACGTATCCCTCTGACTCAACAGCAATATCACCATTTTCTAGCGGCGTAAATTTAAACGTTAAATCTTCGGCAATCATACGTACTAACGGTGGTTTAGCTGGCAAATAATTAGGCTCTGCTTCTACTCTCAACATCACATAATTTTTGGTTGCAGTTTGTAACTCTACAGTCGCATGCAAAATCACATCTCTATCTGGCAAACCAGCTGGTGCTTTATGCACCATATAAATATAATATTCTGTAGGTGAAACGCGCTTTAATAATTTGGTCTCTAAAACTTGCCAATACCAACGACCATAGTTTTCAAAGTCTAATAAAAAACGCACCAGTGTTTCTGGCTTAACATCTTTCATGACCATAGTAGCTTTAAAAGAACGATATTGTTTGCCGTCCTCTAAACGTGCATAAGTTTTAATTTGACGTAATTTATCATTTTTTACCAATGTCCATTGGTTGGTTAATTTCATTTGTAATTCGTCAATATCATCACCTGCTGCATACACAGGCAAGTGTGTCACAGCCATTATGGTAGCCATTGCACATAAAGCTTTTAAGAGTCGACTCACTATGTTCTCCGCTATTTATTAATTGTTATTATGTGAAAATAAAATATAACAATATATTACCTAATATTTTGTATCAAAAAATGATCAAGTACGCCAAGCTATCACGACTAGTTCTCATTTTTATATCACTCCAATAAAAAAGGCTTGGTTTCCCAAGCCTTTTTTCGCTGCGCCAATTAGGCTTTAAGCTCTTTTTTAGCTTTATGCCAGCTCAACCACATAGTGATACTAAGGATAGTCACAATCACTGCTAAAGAAACTAAAGCAGGAATCTTAAACACATCCAACAATAACATCTTAGTACCAATAAACACTAAGACAATCGCTAAACCATAATTTAACAAGCTAAAACGATCAGCGACCCCAGCCAACATAAAGTACATGGCACGTAAGCCCAAAATCGCATAAATATTAGAGGTTAATACAATAAATGGGTCGCTAGTAATCGCAAAAATTGCAGGAATACTATCAACCGCAAAAATCACATCACTTAGCTCAACAAAAATCAAAACCAAGAATAACGGCGTTGCCACACGTTTGCCATTTTCCCAAGTAAAAAACTTTTCACCATCGTAGTCTTTAGACAAAGGAATATGATTTTTCAACCAATTCAATAGCTTATTGTCATCTAAAGATGCATCTTCATCAGCACCTTGCCACATTTTAATACCCATCAGCACTAAAAAGCCGCCAAAAACATACATCAACCAATGGAATTCTGTTAACAACCAACCGCCCACAAAAATCATCACTGCGCGTAAAATAATCGCCCCTAAAATGCCATATAACAACACGCGACGTTGCAAATGAATCGGCAGGGCAAAATAGCTAAAAATCATTAAAAATACAAAAACGTTATCAACCGCTAAAGACTTCTCAACCAAATAACCTGTAAAGTATTCAGCGGCTTTTTCGGTTGCAACAGCACTACCAAAGGTATTTGTTGTTTCCCACCACAATAAAGCACCAAAGGCTAACGCCAAACTAAACCATACTAACGACCACTTAAGCGCACTTTTAAAACTCACTGTTTGCTGGCCATTTTTATTTAAGCCAACAAAATCAATGGCAAGTGCAGCAAACACACTTACCGCAAAGGCTGTCCACAGTAGAGGACTGGCTAAAGTTTCCATAATCAACCCCAATAGATTTATATTAAGGTCATCTGGATTAATGATTGACAAGAATTTTGACAATACAAAACCGATGACCAAAAGTTTGGTCACCATAGTCTTGCTTGTCTTTGCTAACGTTGAACAACGTTATGAATGACTAAACGTACCGATTACTATTCAAGACTAAGATGTGCTTAGCAAGTAATGTGCTGACGATACGCTTACGAGAAGCTACTCCCTATGGGATAGGGGGAACTATAACAAAATGCTTAAAAAAAACAGCTCTACAAAGCATTTTTATGGCATATTTTTACACAACAATACAAGATATTAAAACTTAGTAACACGAGAGCAAATATGCCGCATTTTTCTGCTAATTTATCGTTATTGTTTAAAGAGTATCCCCTTATTGAACGTTTTGCAGTGGCGAAACAAGCAGGTTTTGATGCGGTTGAAATTCAATTTCCTTATGAATTAAGTATTGCAGAGATTAAACAACAATTAGATCAACATGATTTAGACCTTGTGTTAATTAATGTGCCTGCGGGTGATTTGATGCAAGGCGGAGATGGTTTGGCTTGTGTCCCCTCTCAAGAACAAGCCTTTAGAATGGCGGTTATGGAAGCTCTGAATTATGCCCATGAGTTGGGTGTTGGTCGAGTGAACGTGTTGGCAGGTCGTCAACCTGTAGACTGTGAATTATTAGATTGCTTAAAAACCTTAGCTAATAATTTACGTTATGCGGCCGAAGCCTTTCAATCAATTGGTGTTATTACCACCTTTGAAGCAATCAATACCTTTGATATGCCGCGCTTTTTAATTAAGTCGGTGGTCGATATGCAAGAAATGCTTGAAGTTGTTGATCATCCAACCCTAAAAATGCAGTTTGATTGTTATCACATGGCACGTATGGGCGAAGATTTATGGAGCAGCCTTGCCGAAAACATGCAGCATATTGGTCATATTCAATTTGCAGACACACCACATCGTCATCAGCCACATACAGGCAATATCGACTTTAAACGATTATTTGGCCTGATCGACCAATTAAATTACAAAGGTTATTGTGGAGCTGAATATCATCCATTAGGTCATAGCTTGGACTCGTTAGCATGGCTAAAACAGTATGGAGGCCATCATGAGTGATTGTGTGTTTTGTGCCATTAAAGCTAAACAAGCACCTGCGAGTATGGTTTATGAAGATGAGCTGTGTATGGTGTTAATGGATATTTTTCCGCTGCGTCCTGCCCATGTATTAGTAATTAATAAACGTCATGTGCAATATGTGCGCGAACTGACAGAGCAAGAACGTAATCATTTATTTGCCACTGCCAACAAGGTCAGTCAGGCAATGCTTAAGTCTTCCTTACAACCGTTGGCGGTACATTTTAATATTAATGATGGCAAAGCCGCACATCAAACCGTGCCTCATGTGCATTTGCATATTTTGCCACGTTATAAACATGATAATTTTGCTTTTTTACGTAGCTTGTTGGCCAAACCTTTAGTGATGCTAACAGGTGGCGCAAAACGCGAAATATTAGACAAACAAGCCACAGAAATTGCACGATATTTATAACCACTCACCCCAACCCTCTCCCCAAAGGGGCGAGGGAGAATAGGGTCTGTTGAAAATTTAGCCCACTTTATGTGCAGCAACTTGACCTGCAACACGCTCGCCCATCGCTTTACCTAATGCGGCTAAGGCATTAAATGGTCTAATCATCACTTCAAAATCAATAATTTTTCCTTCTTGATTAAAACGAATCATATCAATGCCTTTTAAAGACTTGCCATCCACCACAGCACTAAATTCTAAAACGATTTCCATACCATCATCGGTCGCAAAAGAACGGTGATAGGTAAAGTTTTCAAAAATGGTAATCACTGTTTGTAATATTAATCCAACAGCAAAAGCACCTGCATATGGGCGATGTGCCATTGGCGAACGAAATACAACTTCTCGATGTAATAACTCAACCAAAATGCTGGTCTCTTTGTGTTCAATCATCTTGTGCCATTGTGCTAATGACTCGGCAACCATTGGCTGTAGGTGGTTTAATGTCATAACAACTATCTCTCATCTGGGTTGAAGATATCTTGACATTATCACCAAATGTTTACAGTGTAAACATTATTTTAAATATTGTTAGCAATTTAAAAAAATCGCTATTATCGATAAAAAATCTGCAACTTTTTTGACTATGCTTCGTTATAAGAGAGGTAAAGAAACTTATTTAGGCTTACGCTACTATCAAAGAAAAGCATAAGTCCTATTCTCAACCCAACGAGGTGTACCATGACTAGCGAAACTAAAAAAACTTGCCAATGCTCAAAATGCAACTGTACTAATTGTACCTGTGAAAACTGCAACTGCCCCTGTTGCCAAGGTGAATGCCAATGCACAGCCACTGAATGCAAATGTAGCTGTAATTGTGGTTGTTGCCAGCCAAAAACAACGGATACTAAAGGCTGTTGTTAACCCTCACCCCAACCCTCTCCCACAGGGAGAGGGAGTATAACTGTAGGTGATTTTATGACCGCTTCTGCGTCTGCACTAATACCTGATTTGTGGCAAGACTACCATCAACGATTAACACAGTATGTGCTTAAACGTATTCACAATCAAAGTGATGCCGAAGACATTGTGCAAACTGTTTTTTTAAAAATTCAACAGCATCCACCCCAATTAAAAACCATTCCTCAATTAGAAGCATGGTTGTTACAAGTCACTAAAAATACCTTAGTCGATTATTGGCGCAAAATTAAACCCACAATGCCTCTGTTAGATGAGCATGATTACGCACTCGAAGAAGACCCTGAACCCAATGAAAATCCGTGGTTAAACTTGAGTTGTTGTTTGTTGTCGATGATGAAAGACTTGCCCGATAAATATCGCCAAGCGGTTGAATTAGCCGACCTCAAAGAGCTAAAACATAAAGATATTGCCCAAATGATGGGGATTAGTGAATCAGGGGTAAAAAGTCGGGTAAAACGTGGCCGAGAAAAACTCCGTGATTTATTAGTGAGTTGTTGTGGCAGTGATTGCACTTGCCACGAAAAAACCACTGAATATGGCTGTTGTCATCAATCCTGCTGAGCTAAAATTTCTTTAGCAATCACTTTTGCCCAACGTTGATAGGCGATTGGACTGGGATGAAAACCATCTTTGGCTAAAAACTCAGATTCAAAACGTGCTGTAGGAGAGACCACATACCCATACGCATGGTTATCAAAATGCTTTTTTAGTTGTCGATTAAACTGTTTGGCATACAAGCCAACATACCAACGCAAAGGTTGTGGCAA
>NZ_CALETI010000409.1 GCF_937920075.1 uncultured Agitococcus sp. | reverse complement strand
ACCGTTTTTTAACTTCGGTATATTTTGAGGGTAGTATATCGATGGCTGTTATTTTTTTAGAATGACGTATAGCATTCAGGTCTTCTAAAAACTCAATTGATACACTAGAAGATTCAAAATAACTATCATCTATATTTCTAAAAAAAGCATGAGTCTTTTTTAATCCAAACTCGCTATGCTCAGGCGTTAGCCATTCGTAATACTCAGCCAACCCACAATGATAAGTCACTTTGATACTGTCGGGCTTGCCTTGTTTTTTGTGTATCTTAAAGCTCACGCGGTCAACATTTACACGTTGCACCTTGCGTTGGTCTGACAATACCGCACCATCAAACGCATTTAGCTCAAGGTTGCCTTCGGGGTCACGCTCAAAAATATGGCCGCACTCTGGACACTCACGGACGGCGGCATGAAGTATGGTTTTACATGACGGGCATTGTTTGGACGGTGCTTCGCCTTCGCCTTCACCTTTAGCTTTAACCGTCACATCATCAATACAACCATGGCGCAACACGTTGCCGCCATAGTCCAATAACAAAGCATTCTTTTTATTTGGGTACAATCTCATAACACGGCCAACAATTTGCACATAAAGCGCGGTTGACTCAGTGGCGCGAATAAGGACGCACATATCCGCAATCGGAAAATTAGAGCCTGTCGTGAGTATGTTGACATTGACTAAACACTTTAGGCGACCTTGTGCAAAGTCATCTAAAATATAATCATTGTCGCTTTGTGAGTGATAACAAGCTGCGTTAATATCATGCTCTGTTATCAACTCTTGAGTAACTTGTTCAGCGTGTTCAATTGATACACAAAAGATTAGCCATGCTTTACGGTCAATGCCTTTTTTAACAATATCCGCGACTATCTCGACCGTTTTACTCATGTATAACGATTCTAGCGCACTGTCTAAAAACTCACCTCCTTTGTGCTTAACCTTGCTTACATCAACTTTAACACCTCCACCGTTTGACACCACAGGGCATAAAAAACCACGTTTAATAAGTAACTTAACATCAATTTTATAAACGACACGCTCAAAAATAGGCGTTTCCCATTGTGTTAAATAACCACTGTCTAAGCGGTACGGGGTGGCGGTAAGGCCAAGTATTTTTAAGTCGGGGTTGACTTCTTTTAGGTTACTAATAAGTTTATGGTATTGCCCTGCGGTATCAGGTGCAACAAGATGACATTCATCAATGATAAGTATTTCATAGTGTTGGATTGTGGCATTGGCTATACTTTGAATCCCTGCAAAAACTATTTGCGCGTCTTGTGTTTTTTGGTTCAAACCTGCACTATAAAAACCCGTATCAGCATCAGGTAACAAGTTTTTTAACTCAGCCTCGTTTTGCTCTAATAATTTTTTTCGATGCGTTACGACCAATACGCGCACGTCATGAGTGATTGAGTCGTGGCATATTTTGCCAATAATAAGGCTTTTACCTGCTCCGCATGGTGCTTCAATGATGCAGCTTGTACCGTTCTGCCAGTACGCATAGGCGCTCTCTACAGCGTCTTGCTGATAATCTCTTAATGTAATCATGTCGGTTTCTCGGTTGCGTGAGACAATGCTCACGCTTTAGGTATGGTTTATTTTTGGCTTGGCAAATGCTTTGCAAACTCTGACCACAGCAACGGCATAG
>NZ_CALETI010000408.1 GCF_937920075.1 uncultured Agitococcus sp. | reverse complement strand
CCACCGTTACTGCAACATTTATGGTCTTTGGCAATAGAAGAACAGTTTTATTTCTTTTGGCCTTTAGCTTTGTTGCTAACCGTTCGATACTTTGGACAAAAAGGCATATTGTGGCTAGCTTCTATGCTGACTCTAATCACAGCAAGCAATATGGCAATTTTAGCTATTCTAAATAATATACCCTTAGAGGCTGACCCTAATCGCTTATATTTGGGGACAGATACTCACACCAGTGGTTTATTTGCAGGCGCAATGTTGGCATGTTTATGGAATCCATGGCGCATTGATTTTCAGGCACAAAAAGCCTCGTTGTCTATTGTATTTAGTGTGCTTGGTGTTATGAGCTTATTGTGTTTGTGTGTCTTGTTCGCTTATGTAAATGAAACGCAAACCTGGTTGTATCGAGGTGGTTTTTTAGGTGTAGCCTTTGCTACTGCCTGTGCTATCATGGGGGCGACTTATCAGGGGGGATATTTAGAAAAAGTACTAAGTGTTCCTGTAATGCGCTATTTGGGAGAGCGTTCTTATGGCTTATATTTGTGGCATTGGCCAATATTTGTCCTAATTCGCCCCCAAGACTTTATCATCAATGACGAGTTGGTACAGGGTTTGCGGCTAATTGTAACCATGTTAGCTGCCGAATTATCCTATCGTTATATTGAAACGCCTTTACGCTTTGGCAATATTGGCACATGGCCACGTCAAAAGCAGTGGCAATGGTTGGGTATTTCGGTGGCAAGTGTAGTTGCAGTCTTTGTGTTATATCAACGATCTATCTCAGAGGTACTCACAACACCCACAAAAACAACAACAAATTTAATAATTGAACCTGTTCTTGTGGCAACCCAGCGTACCACAATACCTTCTGCTCAAAGTGAAGTCATAACATTGCCACCACACATGGCTACAGGACCGATTGAGCCTATTGAAATGTTGGCTATTGGCGATTCAGTCATGTTGGGTGCAGCGGATTATTTAAAAAGAGGCGTAGTGGGTATGGAGGTGAATGCTGCGGTGGGACGACAAGGACGCGATGCCATTAAAGTCATTCGCCAATTAAAAGCAGAAGGAAAATTACCCGCACGATTATTGATTCATATGGGGACAAATGGCTATTTGCCTGCTCCACAATTTAAGCAACTAATAAAAGATTTATCGGATAGAGAAGAAATAGTGTTAATTAACATACAAGCCAATCGGCGTTGGATGGGAGATAATAATGATTTATTAAATAGTTTTAAAACAGACGAGTTTAAAAATGTACATATTATTGATTGGGCGGCAAACTCTGCTGCTCATCGTGATTATTTTGTTGCTGATGGC
Source organism: uncultured Agitococcus sp. (assembly GCF_937920075.1). GTDB lineage: Bacteria > Pseudomonadota > Gammaproteobacteria > Pseudomonadales > Moraxellaceae > Agitococcus. The sequence continues at coordinate 23 of NZ_CALETI010000408.1, read as the reverse complement.
ATTCATTTAAGCACCAAAGGGAT
>NZ_CALETI010000407.1 GCF_937920075.1 uncultured Agitococcus sp. | reverse complement strand
GTGTGGCTACAGACAACGGCGGCACTGTCATCAAGCCTACAAGCGTAAGCGGTGCTGGTCGTTGGCTTGCTGTCGATTCTTACAATGCAACGGTTAAACAATTTGGCGCAAGGGCAAACACATTATTTAATGATTCATCTGTTTTTTCTACTGCTTTTAATTCCGGAGTTAAGCGAATTTACATTGAAAGTGGTAATTATAAGTTATCCTCGACAATCAACGTAACAAGCTCAGTAGAGATTGTCGGTAAGCAAAATGCAATTTTAATTGTAGACTGGACATCATTAGGGGCAGGTGCAAAAGTTTTTAATATCACTGCCTCGGATACAAAAATCAAAGATTTAGAATTTAATGTGTTATCAACACCAACAGCTAGAAATAACGATGCTGCAGCAGCGTGCGTATATGTAAATGCTGACGATTGCCTCGTTGATAATTGCGTGTTTGTTGAACAGCCAACTTCTGTTTACTCTGTAAAATCTAACGCAAGAATTGTAGTCTGTAATTGTCACATGACTGGGATGTTTGACGGTTTAAGCGAAAGTTCATCTGATAATCACGGAATACACATTTCAGATGGTGAAAAATGCGAATTGATAAACAATTATATCGCAAATTATCCGCAGGGGATTTTGTTTGGCCTAAGCACAAACAACAGCATTGTGTCAGGCAACACAGGCTATTATTGCGCTAATCACACTGTTTATGTTTCGTCAGGCGATAATAACTTGATTGATTCAAATATAGCCATCGGAACGTACAATAATATTAAGGCGCGTGGTGATTTCAATACAATCAGTAATAACAAGGTTTTTGGCGGTACTATCAGTTTAACAAACAGGGTTGCAGACGGCACAGTTTCACCGCTTGGCGATACTAAAGCATTTCACGGAGGCACAATTAGCGGCAATCATATAATGTGCGCAAGACCGACCGCTTACGGAATCAGCTTAGACGAAAGGGCTGGGTTCTCCGCTGTTTTGAGAAATGTGTCAATTATTGGTAATACTATTTATAGTAAAAACGATTCGCCCGATGTTATGTTTAGAGGTATAAACGTTGTTGCAACTGGTTTAGAGAATATAAGTATTGTAGGAAATAATATCGATACCGTTGCGGGGGATGGCATTATCATAACCACACTTCCTTTCGTTATCGCTAATGCAAAGAGGATTGTCATTAGCAATAATTGCGTGTCAAACTGCGTTGACAATGCTATTCAAGCAATAGGCGATCAATGCGTTATTTCGTCAAATACGGCTTACAATAGTGATGCCACAGGCTCTAATTCTGGTTTAATTTCTGGCGCATTAACAAATTCACAAATAGTTAACAATACGTTAAATGATTCTAATGGGGGGTTAGGTGCGGCTATTAGAGAATTTAGCGCATCAAATAATAATTTTATTAGCGGCAATATCTATCAATCTTGTGCCGCTGGGATTGTAAAAGTTGGCGCAAATACGCTTTTATATGATGTTTTGACGGGCTCTACAATTTGGGACCCTGCAAGTATCGCAAGCGGAGCAACTGCAACAACAACGGTTACAGTCACAGGTGCGGTTTTAGGTGATTTTGTTGATAATATATCATTTAATCGGTCATTGTCAGGATTAACGCTAAGTGGTTATGTATCTGCATCAAATACTGTTACAGCGGTATTATCAAACAACACAGGCGGCTCAGTGGATTTAAGCTCGGGGACGCTCTCAGTTAGAGTTAACCACGTTTAACCTAATGACTTGACTTGCAATACATCAAGCGGAACGCACCCCAGCCGATTACTACGTTAATTAAATTGTTAAAGGGTGCGTCCTCTTATTGTCGGTGTTAGGTTTTAACATGCACCGCGTATAATTCGACTCCATACGGCAGGGTTTTTCG
>NZ_CALETI010000406.1 GCF_937920075.1 uncultured Agitococcus sp. | reverse complement strand
TTGTATATACCTGTGATACAAGCAGCAATACGAGTTGCCTAAATAAAATTAGCTTAACGCAAGGCTCACCATTCATATTAAAATTCGACAATATGAAGTTTAGAGGGGTGTATCAGCCACAATATGATGCAATTATGAATGGCCAAGTCACTCTAAATCCTTAAGAAAAATTTGCCTTGTTCTTAAAACAAGAGCAAGGCAAATTGTTATTACTTCAAATTATCTAAATACTTTTCGGCATCTAACGCAGCCATACAGCCTGAGCCTGCTGAGGTAATTGCTTGGCGATAAATGTGGTCAGCCACATCACCTGCTGCAAAAACTCCTTCAACAGAAGTCATTGTTGCGTTGCCTTCAGTGCCGCTTTTTACCGTCAAATAACCATTTTTCATGGCTAATTTGCCTGCAAAAATATCGGTGTTGGGTTTATGGCCAATGGCAATAAATACCCCTGCAACGTCAACAACTTGTGTGCTACCATCAACCGTGCTTTTGACACGCACACCAGTCACACCAGAATCATCACCCAACACTTCATCAACGGCATGATTCCAAATAATGCTAATTTTGCCTTCTTTTTGTTTAGCAAATAAATGATCTTGAAGAATTTTTTCAGATTTTAATTTATCACGGCGATGCACTAAGGTGACATGAGAGGCAATATTCGATAAATACAACGCTTCTTCAACCGCAGTATTACCGCCACCAACCACCATGACTTTTTGATTTTTATAGAAGAAACCATCACAAGTAGCACAAGCACTCACACCACGACCGCTAAAGGCTTGTTCTGATTCCAAACCCAAATATTGAGCCGAAGCACCTGTGGCAATAATTACTGCATCAGCCGTATATACGCCGCTATCACCTTTGAGGGTAAATGGTTTATTGGCAAAATCGACTTCGTTAATATGATCAAAAATAACTTCTGTGCCAAAACGCTCGGCATGAGCTTGCATTCTTACCATTAAATCAGGACCTGTTAAACCATGTGCATCACCTGGCCAGTTATCGACTTCAGTGGTAGTGGTTAATTGACCACCAGCTTGCATACCTGTAATCACGACAGGATTAAGATTGGCACGTGCTGCATAAACAGCAGCGGTATAACCTGCAGGGCCAGAGCCTAAAATTAATAAACGAATATGACGAGAATCCATGATGTGTACCTTCTAAAAAATTATTGGCTATAAATATGGGTTTAAAACACAAAAAGCAAGGCAACAATGGTAATTATGCCTAAAATTAAAAAAGTAATTTAAAAATTTATTCCTTCTCATAATTTAGGGGAGGGTTAGGGAGGGGTTAATGAAAATAGCTATTCCACGTGAACGTAAAACCTTAGAGGGGCGAGTCGCTTTAACACCTGATGCGGTTGAATTACTGATAAAAGCAGGCCATGAACTGATTTTAGAACATGATGCAGGCCTAAATAGCGGCTATCAAAATCAAGACTATCAAGCCGTTGGGGCAAAAATTGTCGAAAACTTAGCAGATGTCTATCAAGCTGACTTAATTGTTAAAGTAAAAGAACCCATGCCCGAAGAGTTAGCCCTATTAAAACCACAACAATTATTATTTTGTTATTTGCATCTTGCCGCATACCCACACGTATTAACTGCTTTATTACAACAACAAGTGACCGCGCTTGCCTTTGAAACCTTAACTGTCAATCATCGTTTGCCCTTATTAGCTCCAATGAGTGCAGTTGCAGGGCGAATCGCGGTGCAATTAGCCATTCAGTATTTACAAAAAAATCATCAAGGGGCAGGCGTTTTATTAGGCGGACATTTTAATATTTATCATCGTGGCAAAGTATTAGTTTTGGGTGCAGGTGTGGCAGGCAGTCAAGCGGCATTAATGGCCAGTGCTTTGGGAGCGGAAGTATTTGTGTTTGATAAATCTTTAGAAGCATTGGACGCGCTTTATCAAAAAGACTCAAATCTACAAGTACAGCTTTTTGACGAAGCTAAAATTACCCAACTATTACCTAATATAGATGCGGTGATTGGTGCGGTGTTAATTAAAGGTGCAAATGCTCCTAAAGTATTATCTATAGCCCAACAACAGTTATTAGCTAAAGGGCGAGTCATCGTCGATATTGCCATCGATCAAGGCGGATGTATTGAAGGTATTGCGGCCACCGATTGGCAACAGCCTGCCTATCAAAAAAATGGTTTAAGTTATATTGCTGTGAGTAATATGCCTGCTGCTGTGCCACGCACCGCCACCCAACTCTTATCACAAGCAATTACCCCCTATGTATTGGCTTTGGCCAATGGTAAATTGGCTGCTGATCCTGTTTTACAAAGTGCAATCGCGGTGCAAGATGGAAAAATTATTCATCCAGCCTTACAAACTGCCTGATGTTGACGCAGCAAAACGGATTATGTGAGCGAAAGGGATGTTTTTTCGATAAAATCGCATATACTCACACGCTTTATTTTATAAATTTTTAAAACTCACGGATTTTAGTTGTGACCGCTTCTTTACCCAATAATCCTGCATTAAATACCCAACAACAAACCATTGAGCCACCTAAAGGTTGGCGCGAAGTTCAAAGTATTGGTTGGCTTGGTTTTGGCTTATATTTATTTATTGCCTTATTGACTTATTCCCCCCTAGATCCTGGTTGGTCAAAACTAAGTAGTGATACCTTGGCCGTCTCTAACTCGGCAGGGGTTGCAGGTTCATGGTTAGCAGATTTCTTTTTTAGCTTTTTGGGAAAAGCAGCTTTTTTGTTGCCTTTATTTTGTGTGTTTGAAGTATTGGCCATTTGGTTGCCCCACAAAATTAGTTTTAAATTTTGGTTTAGATGGCTCTCTCAAGCTTTATTATTGGTTGCGGCAACGGGTTTATTTGCTTTACATAGTGTTGAAGTGAGTGAAACCATTCAAAATGCAGCAGGCGGTATTATTGGGTTGGAAGTTGGCCAAGCCATGTTACAAAGCTTTGGCTTATGGGGAAGTACAGCTTTATTAGCTTCTGTGGTTTTATTAAACGGCACATTAGTAACGGCTTTTCCATGGTTTTTGCTATTAGAAGCTTTAGGTTATGCACCTTATGCTGGCATTTTACGACTAAAAGCTGGCTATCAACGTAAAGCCGAAGAGTATCAAGAGCATAAACACCAACAGCAAGCCTTAAAAGTTGCCGAAACCAAAGCCGAAGAAAAATTTGCCCTGAATATCACCAATGACAAGGTACAAGCTCAAATTAAACCTAATGAGCGTATTGAGCCTTCATTATTAGATATTCCTGTGTTAGAAGATGGTTCTGTTAGTCCAAAAATTGGCGATACACCACAGGTTTTAGATGAATTAAATGAGGCATTAGCAGGATTTACTCAAGAAATGCCTGCAATCACGCCCGAAATGTTAGCCAGTGCCAAAGCTCATTTAGTCGCTGAAGTGCCTGAGTTAGCCGTTGCAGAAAAAGCTGAGCCCAGTATCTCATTGACTGACATTCCGATTATTGAAGATGAAGTTGTACCAAGTTTAGCGAAAGCTGAGGTTAACCCTCTGGAAGAAGCTAAATTACAACAAAGCCAAGACTTATTGGCTGCTGAGTTTGGTGCTTTATTAGATGATGATGAACCTGTGTCAGCACCTGTCATTAACACGCCTGTTGTGATGGCCAAACAAGCAGTGGTTGAACCTGTTGTTGCTCCTGAACCGATTAACGAGATTGAGGCAGTGCCTATCGTGACTGAAGAACCTGTCACAGAAAGCATTGAAGAATTAGTCGCAGAAACGGCTGTTGTTATTGATGAGCCATTTGACGAAGTTGTTGAAGAGCTTCCTGTTTTAGCGGAAGAATTGCCATTTGTTGAAGAAATGATCGATGAACCAATCGACGCATTTGAAGAAATTATTCCACAACAAGACATGATAGCCGAGCCAGCGATTGCTGCTGAGCCTGAAGTTTTGCTTGAAACTTTTAATTACGAAGAAAACAACGAAGACGACGACTTTGTTGCTCTCGGTTCACATGAGCCTGAAGAGGTTATTCCCACATTTATTGAGCCTGTCACGGCACCGACCGAAAAACCAAGAATGCGAGTGATGCCTTCTATGCAAGACACCACCGCTACAGGTTTAAGTGATATTGATGAGCGTATTGAGCCAGTGGTGATCGAAGAGATAGCTCCGACATTGGCTCAAGCCATACCTGACGCGGCTTTAATTAGTCTTGAACAAGATTTAATGGATGACGTTGTTTTTGACGATGAAGAGGATTTTGTTGAGCCAGCAAAACCAGTGGTTACTCCTGCTCAAGCAATTAATCAGGCTTTAGCTGCACCACCAACAGGTAAATATTGGCAACCCACCATGGACTTGCCCTCATTAGAACTACTCGAAAAACCCGATTTAAATCGCAAAGCAGGTTTTACGCCTGAACAATTAGAGCGTTTATCACGTTTGTTAGAAATTAAACTTAAAGAGTTTAACGTTGATGCCAAAGTGGTTGATGCTTTACCCGGCCCAGTGATTACACGTTTTGAAGTAGATTTAGCCGCAGGGGTAAAAGTCTCCAAAATTACCAATATTGCCAAAGATTTAGCGCGCTCTATGGCAATGGTCTCAGTACGTGTGGTTGAAGCGATTTTGGGCAAAACGGTGATTGGTATCGAAGTACCTAATGAAAATCGTCAAATTGTTCGCTTTAAAGAGATTTTAGATACGCCTGTTTATCAAGAAAAAGAATCACCCATTACCATGGCTTTAGGCAAAGACATTAGTGGTTTGCCCATGGTTGCCGACTTAGCCAGAATGCCGCACTTATTAGTTGCTGGTACAACGGGTTCAGGTAAATCAGTGGGCGTAAATGCCATGATTTTAAGTATTTTATACAAAGCCAAACCTGAAGAAGTGCGTTTAATCTTAATTGACCCAAAAATGTTGGAATTGTCTATTTACGATAAAATCCCGCATTTGTTAACGCCCGTTGTGACTGATATGAAAGATGCCGCCAACGCTTTACGTTGGTCGGTGGCAGAAATGGAACGTCGTTATAAATTAATGGCGGCTGTTGGTGTGCGTAACTTAGCAGGCTTTAATACCAAATTACGTGATGCTGAAGCCCGTGGCGAAAATATTCTTGATCCTTTATGGAAAAAAGAAGATTCAGGTTTACAAGACGCGCCACCACGTTTAGAACCTATGCCGTTTATTGTTATTGTGATTGACGAATTTGCTGACATGATGATGATTGTTGGTAAAAAAGTTGAAGAGTTAATTGCGCGTATTGCCCAAAAAGCCCGTGCCGCAGGGATTCACTTAATTTTGGCAACCCAACGTCCATCGGTTGATGTGATCACAGGTTTGATTAAAGCCAACGTGCCATCGCGTATTGCCTTCCAAGTGTCGAGTAAAATTGACTCACGTACTATCTTAGATCAAGGCGGTGCAGAACAATTATTAGGTCATGGTGATATGTTGTTCCAACCTATTGGCAGCAATTTACCTGTACGTATTCATGGTGCGTTTGTCAGTGATGATGAAGTGCATCGTGTGTGTGATCATTGGCGTTCTTGTGGTGAACCCAATTATGTCGATGAAATCTTAGAAGATTATAATGACGATGGCACACCTGCCAAAGGCGCAACAGGTGGTATGGGTGATGAAGATGTTGACCCAGAACAAGACGTATTATATGACGATGCCGTCGCGTTTGTCTTAGAATCACGCCGTGCCTCTATTTCTTTTGTGCAACGTAAATTTAAGATTGGTTACAATCGTGCCGCACGTTTAATTGAAGCCATGGAAATGGCGGGCTTAGTTAGCTCAATGCAAAGTAATGGCACACGTGAAGTGTTGGTGCCCAATAATAATTGATACACAAGCGCGTCACAGCAACAACAGTGCTGCAACGTGCCTTCAGTTAAGATTGAGCAACTCTCATCAAAAATGGAAAGAACTTATGTATCGTTATGCTTTGCCTTTTATCTTTTTAATTTCACATAGCAATATCGTCCAAGCTGACGAAGCCGCTAGTCAAAAACTAAATGTGCTATTAGAAAAAGTCACCAGTATGCGCGCCAACTTCGAGCAGCATACCATTGACCC
>NZ_CALETI010000405.1 GCF_937920075.1 uncultured Agitococcus sp. | reverse complement strand
CAAAACCGGAAACTTTGATTTACAAGTTGATGTTGGCGCATTTGACATATACTTACGAAACCTCTAAAATCATGGGATTCGATAAAGTGTTCGTCCATTTGTCCGACAATTATTTTAAAACCGGTAAAGCCAAAGGAATTTATGAAGACGACGACGTGGTGCAAAGAATCATCAAACGAGCCGACAAACTCAAAACCCTGTTGATTGGTGCCAAAGCCATTGATTTGTCGATGCGCTTTATTTAGCAAAGAAGGCGTTCTGTATGAATCAGAACGCCTTAATTTAAAATTGACGAGAAATGCGTCAGTCCTCAGCCCCTACTCCGTTTGGAATAAAGCTGCTACAAACTCTTTGGCAACAAATGGTCTTAAGTCATCAATCTTTTCACCTACACCAATAAAACGAATTGGTACATGGCTACGGCTAGCAATATTAAATAACACACCACCTTTGGCTGTACCATCTAATTTGGTAATGGTTAACCCCGTTAAGCCCACAACTTGATCAAACTCTTGCACTTGATTTAACGCATTTTGACCTGTACCTGCATCCACCACTAACATCACTTCATGGGGTGCTGTGCCATCAACTTTTTGCAAAACCCGTTTAACTTTGCGCAATTCTTCCATTAAATGGCCTTTATTGTGTAAACGGCCGGCAGTATCAACAATTAACACATCCATTTCTTTGGCTTTCGCACTTTGCAAAGCATCAAAGGCAACTGAGGCCGAGTCTGCACCTGTGCTTTGAGCGACCACAGGAATGCCATTACGCTCACCCCACACTTGCAATTGTTCAACAGCAGCCGCACGGAAAGTATCGCCTGCCGCCAACATGACTTTTTTGCCTTCAAACTGTAAGCGTTTGGCTAACTTACCAATGGTGGTGGTTTTACCCACACCATTCACACCGACCATTAAAATCACATACGGTTTTTTGGCGGTATCAATATGTAAAGGTTTGACACGAGGTGCTAATAATTCAACCAATTCTTGTTGTAACGCTTTATAAAGCGCATTGGAATAGACTAATTCTTTACGAGATACTCGTTCGGTTAATCTATCTATAATGGTACGAGTTGCATCAACACCAATGTCAGAAACCAACATTTGGGTTTCAATTTCTTCTAATAATTCATCATCAATTTCTTTGCCACCAATTAATAAGGTGACCATACCATTGGCAAATTGTTCGCGGGTACGCGTTAAGCCAACTTTCATGCGTCCAAAAAATGAATTGTCGGCAACAGGCTGGGCAACAACGTCAGGTGCTTCTGCTTGTGCTAATGCTTCAGAGCGTGGATTTTCAATAATTGGCACATCAACAGCGGGTAAACTTGGCAAGGTAACATCTAAATTACCTTCTTCAAAATACACAGGATTATCTAACCATGATGAATCTGCTTGCTGTTCAGCAGGTGTTGCTTGATTAATAGCATTATCCGCCTTCGCTTCATTACCCCACGAAAACCAAGACTTTAATCCTGCTTTTTGACCTGCTTTCTCTTGTTCAGACATATTGCCATCCACTCAAAACTATTTCAGAAGCCACACAATCATTAGGCGACGATGCTTAAACTCTTCATTTATTGCAAAAATGCAACCTAAAACCTCAAGTTATTTACTTGTTTAGGTGCATTTAAAATTGGCGGCTATGCTACCATTTTAGCCCCTGTGGGTCATGTTTATTTTGTGGGTTATCAATAATTATGCGTCAATACGGATTATTAGCGGTGTTGTTTTGGCCGCTGCTTGCTTCAGCCGCCGTTACTAATGAATTTAGTTTAGACAATGGTTTAAAAGTCGTGGTGCGTGAAGATCAACGCTCGCCTGTGGTGGTCACTCAAATGTGGTACAAAATTGGTTCGAGCTATGAACCTTATGGTATTACTGGTATTTCTCATGCTTTAGAACACATGATGTTTAAAGGTACACCCACTGTGCCTGCGGGCGAATTTTCGCGTTTAGTGTCCTATTTAGGCGGTGAAGATAATGCGTTTACCACTGATGACTACACAGCTTATTATCAACTCTACAGCAATAATCGTTTGCCCTTAGCACTTGAGTTAGAAGCCGATCGTATGGCTAATTTAGTGTTAAAAAACGAAGACTTTAGCTCCGAAATTAAAGTGGTCATGGAAGAACGCCGCCAACGTACCGATGACAATCCCTCTGGTTTGGCTTTAGAGCGTTTTCAAACCATTGCGATGCCCACTAGCCCTACCCGTAATCCAACGATTGGTTGGATGAGTGATCTAGAAAACATCAAAATTGAAGATCTGCAACAGTGGTACAAAAAATGGTACGCGCCTAATAATGCGACCTTAGTGATTGTCGGTGATGTCAAAACAGAAGAAGTGAAAAGCTTAGTTAATCAATATTTTGCCAAAATTCCCTCACAAAGTTTAACCATTCCACCGCCACCTAAAGAATTGCGTAATTTGGGCGAACGCGAAGTCAAACTAGAATTACCTGCTAAAGTGGCTAATTTATATATGGGCTTTAATGTACCCAGCTTAACTACCGCCAATACACCTAAAGAAGTGTATGCCTTACAAATGCTGTTGGGAGTATTAGATCAAGGTTTAAGCGCACGTTTAGAAAGCCGTTTAGTACGTGGTAAACGCATTTTAACGGCGGTCAACAGTGGTTATAACCCTTATAGCCGTGGTGATACTTTATTAACTATTACTGCTATTCCTGCCGAAGGTTATAGCTTAGACGATGCCAAAGCCGCCATTTTGACCGAAATTAATAATCTAAAAACTGAGGCTATTTCTGAGCAAGAATTGAAAAAAGTCTATGCCGCTTTATTGGCTGATAAAGTATTTAGCCAAGATTCGATTAGTGAACAAGCTAATGAAATTGGTGTGCTTGAAAGTTTAAATTTAGGTTGGCGCACTGCGGATAATGTCGCTGAACAACTCAAAACCATTAGCACCGAAGATATACGCCAAGCGGCACAACAATGGCTGATTCCTGCCAACATGACCACCCTACACCTTAAACCAACCACCTTACAAGTGGGAGAAGCCAAATGAAACGCACCTTATTAACTCTTAGCTTATTAATGGCCACAGGTGCGTATGCTGAAGGTGGCATGATCACCGCTGGCCCACTGACTTCTATTGATAAGCTGCAAAGCTTTAATAGTGTTAAAAATGCCCCTACCCCCAGACGCAGCATCAAAATTGATAACTGGCAAACCAGTAATGGCGCAAAAGTTCTTTTTGTCGCTGCACCTGAATTGCCAATGGTTGATGTGCGGATGGTATTTAATGCAGGTTCGGCGCGTGATGGCGACAAATTTGGTTTAGCCAGTTTAGTCAGTCGGATGTTAGATGAAGGCACACCCACACGTAGCACAGATGATATTTCTGCGGCTTTTGAAAACTTAGGTGCTTCGTTTAGTGCCAGTGCCTATCGAGATATGTTTGTGGTTGATTTGCGGGTATTAAGTCAAGATGAGTTTTTACAACCTGCTTTAGACGTATTTAGTGACGTGATTGCCCACCCCGTTTTTCCCGAAGAGCCGTTTAAACGGATTTTTGATGGCGCACAAGTTGGCCAACAACAACGTCAACAATCTCCTTCCGCCCAAGCGAGTATTTTGTTTTATCAAAATTTATATGGCTCACACCCATATGCCCATCCGTCTAATGGCACACCAGAAACCCTGAAAAAAATTACTACTGATGATTTAAAAACCTTTCATCAACAATATCTTGTCGCTAAAAACGCCACGATTGCGATTGTGGGTAATTTAGACAAACAACAAGCCTTAGCCCTAAGTGAAAAAATTAGTAGTCCTTTAGCCAGCGGTGAAGCGGCTGCTAGCCTCCCAAGTGTTAAACCCTTAGATAAAGCTGTTCACAAACATTTAGCTTTTCCCTCTCAACAAACCCACATTATGATGGGACAAGCCAATTTACGCCGTGATAATCCTGACTATGAAGCCTTGTATGTGGGTAATGAAATTTTAGGTGGTGGGGGTTTTGGCAGTATTTTAATGGAAGAATTACGCGAAAAACGTGGACTGACCTATGGCGTGTATAGTGGTTTATCACCGATGCAGGTTGAAGGGCCATTTATTATTAATTTATCCACTCGTAATGAACAAACCACTCAAGCCTTAGAATTGTTACGCAGCAACTTACGTGACTTTGTCCGCAAAGGCATTAACGAGCAACAATTAAAACAAGCCAAAGATAATATTCTAGGTAGCTTTCCGCTAAGCACATCCAGTAATAGCAATATTTTGGCCTATTTAGCTGCCATGGGCTTTTATAACTTACCACTCGACTATTTAGATAGCTTTAATGATCGTATTAACAAAGTGACAGTTAAAGACGTGCAAAAAGCCTTTGAACGTCATATTCATCCAGACAAAATGTTGACGGTTACTGTCGGTCAAGGAGTTACGGTGCAAAAAAATGAAAAAGCCAAGTAATAGTCAAGTACGGATTATTGGCGGTCAATGGAAACGTCGTTCTTTGTCATTTTTGGCCGTCAATGATTTACGGCCAACACCAGACCGTGTCCGAGAAACGCTATTTAATTGGCTACAATTTGACATTCAAGGCACTCGCTGCCTTGATATGTTTGCAGGCAGTGGTGCTTTAGGCGTCGAAGCGTTGTCACGTGGTGCGGCTGAGTGTGTATTTTTTGAAAAAAATCCTGCTCAAGGCAAGCACCTACAACAAGCCATTAGCAATTTTGGTCAACAACCACAAGTATTTATTGGCGATAGTTTGCAGCTAATCAACCAACAGCAACAGGCTTTTGATATTGTCTTTTTAGATCCACCCTATAGCCTAAATTTGTGGCAAAACGCCTGTCAGTTATTAATTGAACAAAAACTGATTCATCAAGATAGTTTAATTTATATTGAAGCGGATAAAGACTGGACAGCCCTAGACCTCCCTGCGTGTTGGCAATATTTTAAAAACACTAAAGCAGGCTCAGTGCATAGTTATTTGGCAAAAGTGGACTTTACTTATGTTTAAACATCATCACCCACAACAAAGCTTTCCAACAGGGTTTTTCCACAGCCCTTTTCGTCCTGCCAAAGCCTTAAAAAATGCCCATTTACAAACGTTATTTGCCTCTGTGCATCGTCGTAAACCGAGATCGGAAGAGCGTCGTGTAGGGAAAGAGTGCGCCTGTGTAGATCTCGGTG
>NZ_CALETI010000404.1 GCF_937920075.1 uncultured Agitococcus sp. | reverse complement strand
CTCCTGCTGGCTCTTTTCAGCATATAGGCACCAAAGTTGATGGTTCTTTTAAAGATTTTTTATACGAAGTGTCTTTTGCCCAACAATCTGAATTTGCAGACGCAACCCCTGTAGGTACACCAGATGCCAATTATATGGATTTGCAACTTGGTTATAACTTAGGGCCAGTCACTGTTAAAGTGCAACAAGAAGTTTTAGAAGCTGGTTTTAAAACGCCACTCGCGACCTTACATGCCTTTAATGGTTGGGCAGATAAATTTTTGGCAACTCCAGTTAAAGGTTTAGAAGACACCAATTTAAAGCTATTAGCTAAATACGCAGGCTATAACTTTGTATTGGCTGGTCATAGTTTTAAAACGGATACCGATAGTATTGCTTTAGGTACTGAGCTAAATTTTTCTGTTGCTAAAAACATCAACAAAAATTTATCTGTGATGTTAAAAGGCGCAATGTATGAAGCTGATACTGATGCCAAAAAATTGACAACAGATGCAGGGCTTAAAACCGATACTAAAAAAGGTTGGGTACAAGCCGTTTATAAGTTTTAAGCTTGGCTAAATAAAATAGAGGCGTTAGCCTCTATTTTATTTTTTTAGAGACTTCTTTAGTTTGCTCAAAAACTAACTGTCGTTGTTTAATTTTGGCTAATAAAGGATAGTTGTTGGTTGCGAGTTTTTTGGCCTGTTCTAAATCACTGATTGCTTTATCATAACTACCTAATAAAAAAGCAAATTCCGCTCTTGCTCTAAGCAGTTGTAAACCCTCTTTTTGTGCTTGATAACATTCTACTAAGCTTTGCCAAACTTCGGGGTCATTAGCACGTTCATAACTTAAACTGCTTAACCACTGAATCGCCTGTGTATAGGCTTGAGCTTTAATGGCGGCTTTAGCGGCATACATTTTCAGTGTTTGGTTTTGTGGGTTAATTAATAGCGCATCTTCTAAAATTTTTACTGCGTTTTGTGCTTGTTGATTGGCAAGCTCAATATCTGCTTGAGCAATAATATAATCAATACGCTGTGGTGAAATGGTGCGTAGTTGTGTGGCAACCTGTCGAGCTTGGCTAAATTGCTCATTATTTAACAAGGTAAACAAAATAGATAATAAGGTGGGTTCGTGTTTAGGATTGTTATTAAGTTTTTGCTGTAATACGGCAAGATTGTCAGCTTGTCGGCCATCAATAATCGCTAATAAACGGCGGCGAATTAATTGATAATCCAAACTATCGACTTTGCCTTTGTTCGGATATTGTTGACTGCGTAGAGTGCTATCGGCATTACGTTCTTGGCTAGAAGGATGCGTTAATAAAAAGCTCGGCATTAAACCGACTTGTCGAGCTTGACGATCCATCTTGCTAAAAAAATCAGCCATTGCTTGAGGATTAAAGCCTGCATTGGTTAAGGTTTGAATACCAACATGGTCTGCTTCACGTTCATGTAACCGACTGTAGCTGAGTTGCTTATCAATAAGCGCGGCTTGAGCGGATAAACCGACTGCCAAACCTGCATCATTATTACTGCTGTTAGCAGCAAGAGCGATACTCGCCAATAATGCCCCTAAATATAACCATTGATCGCCAGCTTGAGCTTGTTGACTACGAGTGTAATGATGTAAGTCTAAATGAGCGAGTTCGTGAGCTAAAACGGCGGCTACTTCGGCCTCATTATCCGCATATAACAATAAACCTGCATTAATACCAATTACACCTCCTGCAACCGCAAAAGCATTAATATTTCTATCAGGTAGCACGACAATATCAAGATTGGTATGTTTACTTTGTGCAGCAAATGCTAAGCGATAGCAAAGATTTTCTAAATAATCATGAATCAGAGGATCACTTAAAATAGCGGTACTCGCTCTTAATTCGCGTAAAAATTGTTGGCCTAGCTGGTCTTCTTGTTGTTTATTAACACTAAATGCACCTAAATCGGGTAATACCGATTCGGTATTGGTATCGGCAATGAGCAAACTACTGGCGAATAAATTCCACAAAATAAAGCTAGTTTGGCAAAATTGACGTATCATAAAATCAAATTCTTTAGAAATAGGTCTTAAAGTTTGTTGAGCATAGGGTAAATAATGAATCAACTTGATGCACGAGGGTTACGCTGTCCGATGCCCTTATTAAAATTAAAGCAAAGTTTACACCAAATGAATGCAGGGGAAGTGTTAACAGTGATGACTACTGACCCTATTTCACAGCGTGATTTTGTTGTTTTTTTGCGACAAAGCCCGCATCAGTTATTAAGTATGCACCAAGAACAAGACGTTTTTTATTTTCAAATAGAAAAAGCGAGATAAAACAGTCTCAACTGTGTAAAATACTTAGGACTTACGTATTTTGCCAAAATAAGCGATAACTGCGTAAGTCCATAATTATCTTTAGTTTTTTAGCCATTAAGCACTGTGCCATGACACAACATACACTCCCTACATTACCAGAACTTCGTCAAAAAATTGATGCTTTAGACGAACAAATTCAATTATTAATCAATCAACGTGCTGTTTGTGCCCAACAAGTAGCCGACGTTAAAAAAGCCGAAGACCCAACCATTACCAGCTTTTATCGTCCTGAGCGTGAAGCCCAAGTATTGCAAATGGTCATGCAGCGTAATCAAGGCCCGTTAGCAGGCGAAACTGTTGCTCGGTTGTTTCGTGAAATTATGTCGGCGTGTTTGGCCTTAGAATCACCACTCAATATTGCTTTTTTAGGGCCAAACGGCACGTTTACCCATGCCGCCGCGCTCAAGCATTTTGGTCATGCAGCCATTACTCAACCTATTTCAACGATTGATGAAGTGTTCCGTGAAGTTGAAGCGGGCAGTGTGAATTATGGTGTGGTGCCAGTTGAAAATTCGTCTGAAGGCGTGGTTAACCATACTTTAGATTGTTTTATGGCTTCGTCTTTAAAAATTATTGGTGAAGTAGAATTACGCATTCATCAAAACTTATTAGTGGCGCAAGGCACAGAAATTAAAAACATTTCGCGCATTTATTCCCACCAACAATCTTTAGCGCAATGTCGCAAATGGTTAGATGCACACTTTCCAAAAGTGGAACGGGTGGCGGTGTCAAGTAATGCCGAAGCTGCACGGATGGTCAAAAATGAATGGCACTCAGCCGCCATTGCGGGTGAAACTGCCGCTGAGCTTTACGGCTTGAATATTTTGCATGCTAATATTGAAGATAATCCTAATAACACCACACGTTTCCTAATTATTGGTACAGAAGAAGTGCCCGCCAGTGGTGATGATAAAACCTCATTAATCATTGCCGCGCATAACGAAGCGGGGGCGTTGTATCATATTTTAGAGCCATTCTATCGCCATAATATTTCCTTAACACGCATTGAAACACGTCCAGCACAAAATGATATTTGGTCGTATGTGTTTTTTATTGATTTTGAAGGTCATCAACAACAACCCCATGTAAAAGTGGTTTTAGATGAAATTAAGGCACGTGTCAGGGAAATGCGTATTTTAGGTTCGTATCCTAAAGCAGTGCTGTAGCTTCGACTCCGCTCAGCTACCATGACCCTGCTCAGCTACTTTTAGCAACAAAAATTCTCTCTCCCCTTGTAGGAGAGGGAACATTAGATAAAAACTCGGAAGTTCATCATGTCTTGTGATTTTATTGCGTTGGCTAATCAAGGTGTACAAAAGTTATCACCCTATCAAACCGGTAAACCGATTGACGAATTAAAACGTGAATTAGGTTTAGACGATATTATTAAATTAGCCAGTAACGAGAATCCATTAGGTTGTTCACCATTGGCGATAGCCGCCATTCAAGCCGAACTCAAACAAGTCTCACTCTATCCAGATGGTAATGGTTTTAACTTAAAACAAGCCATTCAGCAAAAATTTGGTTTTGAGCTAAATTGTATTACCTTGGGTAATGGCTCAAATGACATTTTAGAGTTGGTTGCCAGAGCTTATATTGCTCAAGGTGAAAGTGCTGTTTATAGCCAACATGCATTTGCCGTGTATCCTTTAGCGGTGCAAGCAGTGGGTGGGATAGGTATTGAAGTCCCAGCCAAAAATTTTGGTCATGATTTAGAGGCCATGGCGGCGGCTATTCAAGCGAATACCAAGGTTGTGTTTATTGCCAATCCAAACAACCCAACAGGCACATGGTTTGAGCGTCACGAATTTGAACAATTTATGGCACAAGTCCCAGCCCATGTTTTAGTCGTATTAGACGAAGCCTATGTCGAATATGTCACTGATGCAGGTTTTATTAATGGCTTTGATTACGTTAAGCAATATGCCAATTTAATTGTCAGTCGTACTTTTTCTAAGGCCTATGGTTTAGCATCGTTACGTGTAGGTTATGCGATCGCTTCGGCTGATGTGACCAATATTTTAAACCGTGTTCGCCAACCGTTTAATGTGAATAGTTTTGCTTTAGCGGCTGCAACTGCGGCTTTGCAAGATGAAAGCTTTGTTAAGCAAAGCCGTGAGTTAAATAGTGCAGGTATGGCACAGTTGGAACAAGGTTTAAGCGCATTAGGTTTAGGCTTTATTCCGTCTAAAGGTAATTTTATTGCCTTTGATACAGGTCGTCCATGTTTGCCAGTTTTTCAAGCCCTGTTACAACAAGGGGTGATTGTTAGACCGATTGCTAACTATGGGTTGCCAAACTATTTAAGGGTCAGTATTGGTTTAGAAAGTGAAAATGCTCGCTTTTTGGCGGCTTTAAAACAAGTGTTGGCGGTTTAACGTGCCAACTTTGTTATTAGTAGATGGTTTTCGTTTTTTCTTTTATGCTAACGAACATGAGCCTAAACACGTTCATGTTGTTAAAGGTGATGATTTTGTCAAAATAGAGTTGGCGACACTCAAAGTGAGTCAAAACTATATGAAGCCAAAAGATTTAAAACAGGCTCTATTATTAGTTGAAAAACATCGTCAGCAATTTGAGAGGCAATGGGATGAATACTTTAGTCAAAGGTAAATCGGTACATTTTGATGACCGTTATCTTCATGTTGAATTAGAAGATGGTCGAATCATTTCAACACCCATGTCTTGGTATAAAGAATTGCAAGAAGCTAACTTTAAACAACTCATGGATTATGTATTTATTTGTCGTGCGACAGGCATAGAGTGGCCAACCTTAGATTATCAATTAAGCATAGAAAGTATGTTGTTAGGTCAACATCAACAGCAGGCAGCATA
>NZ_CALETI010000403.1 GCF_937920075.1 uncultured Agitococcus sp. | reverse complement strand
TGACCGTGCTCTTTAAAATCCGCCAAAACATCCCTGACTAATCCTGTTAAATCGGCTTTTTGTAATAAGGCTGGAATGGCTCTGACCGCCAATGCCTCTTGGCCAATTCGATCTATTTCTAAACCTAATTGACTAAACCATGTTTGAGCTTGTTCGGCTAACTCTGCTTCATTCTTACTAACGGCAATCGTTTGTGGCAACAATAAAGGTTGTGAGGCTAATCGACCTGTTTGCCATGCTTTTTTTAAGTTTTCATACACCAAACGCTCATGGGCAGCGTGCATATCAACAATAATCAAGCCTTGGCTATTTTGTGCCAAGACATAAATTCCGTGTAATTGTGCAAGTGCATACCCCAAAGGCGGAATATCTGGTGTTGCGGTTACAGGTAAGCTAACTGGCTGCATCACCTCACGTAATGGTGCTAAATAATCCGCCAATGCTTCTTGACTAAAGCCTTGAACACTGGGTGTTGCAGGTCGATAAAAACCCGAATCACCGCCACCACTATAAAGAGAAGCATTGCTAGTAGGCAACGCCAAGGGTGTTTGTTGGCTTAAGCTTGGTGCAGCAAAACTTTGATTTTCTTGATTAATCGGCAGTGCAAAAGTCTGTTCGGTTTTGAGTGCCGATAAAGCTTTATGAATAGAACGTGCTAAAAACTCATGTACCCAACGCTGTTCACGAAAGCGAACTTCATGTTTGGTCGGATGAACATTGACATCCACCGCAGAAGGGTCTAACTCTAAAAACAACACAAAAGCAGGATGACGATTAGGGGCTAAAACATCACTATAAGCGGTTCTAATCGCATGACTAACCACTTTATCTCTAACCACTCGACCATTGACATAAAAATACTGCATATCAGCTTGGCCGCGTGCCATGCTTGGACTACCGAGCCAACCATACAATTGCAAACCAGTCACTTCAACATCAATCGGAATAGCCGCTTCTAAAAAACTTTGACCACATAAGGTGCTGACTCGGCGTAATTTCTCGACATCATTATGGGCAGGTTTAAATTGCCAACGGCGATTGCCATTGTGTTGCAAGACAAAACCAATATCAAAATTGGCTAAACTTAAACGTTTAACCACTTCTTCAATATGTGAAAACTCGGTAGTTGGCGATTTTAAAAATTTACGGCGCGCAGGTGTATTAAAAAAAATATCTCGCACACTGACCGTTGTACCACGCGGATGATTAGCAGGCGTGACCACAGCGGTCATATCTCGACCTTCGCTTTGTACACACCATCCTATGCCTTTGTCTTGATGACTTGTGGTTAAACTTAAACGTGATACTGAGGCAATAGAGGCTAGAGCCTCACCGCGAAAACCTAAACTGCTCACTGCATCCAAATCATCCAAGGCATAGATTTTACTGGTCGCATGACGTGCCAAGGCTAAAGGCAAATCATCAGGATGAATACCACTACCATTATCACGCACTTGCAAAAGTCCTAAACCGCCTTCTTCAATGGTAATATCAATCTGTGTTGCCCCTGCATCAATGGCATTTTCTAATAATTCTTTTATCACAGAGGCTGGCCGTTCAACCACTTCGCCCGCAGCAATTTGGTTAGCTAATTGGGCATCTAAACGATGAATACGCTTCATGGTGTAGGAATCTTTAAGGTTTTATCTAAAACAACATTATCGTCTTTTAATTTATTTAAGTCTTTAATGGCTTGTGGTGAAACGCCATATTTTGTCGCGATAGATGACAAACTATCACCCACTTTAACTTTATGGGTTTTGACAGTTGGCTCTTTCGTTTTAGCATCTTTCTCAATAGATGTTTTTTTATCAGCTAGTGTATTTTCACTTTTGTCTTTGGCTGCAACTTTTGGCTCTACTTTTTCAGTTTTATTAACTTGTGTTGTTTTCACACTTGTCTCTTGCGAGCTGGCTTTTTTATTTTCTTCTTTTTTTGAAGGTAAATTATCGGGTGCTGTTAAACGTAAACGTTGACCAAGCAACGCGTTATCATTTTTTAATTGATTCCATGTTTTTAAATCATCTATAGATAATTGATAACGCACAGCAATAGCAGATAAAGTATCTCCTTTTTCTACGACATGATAAGTTGGTTTAACATTCGCTTTAACAACAGGCTTTTCTGGCTTTACTTCTTTGGCAACGGGTGTCGTTGTTGTCATACTTCCTGCCATAAATTCATCTAAAGAACTCGGCAAGGTGGCTTTAACCATTGGTTTAGAGTCGATAGTTTTTTCTGGCTGTTTGACCACTTTGTCATCAACTGGCTTATTTTTTGTTGGTTCTACTTCTTGATTAAAAATATTGATAATGGCCTTATTATCAATTGGTTTATCCAATAATTTTTCAGGCTGATTATTTATTGGCTTAGGAGCTGGATGGGCAATTTCTTGTAAAATCTTATCTCTGATTTTACGATTTTTTTGCTC
>NZ_CALETI010000402.1 GCF_937920075.1 uncultured Agitococcus sp. | reverse complement strand
AACCATGTTCGAAATGTCAGTTGCCTATAGTTATCTGACAGCACTAAGCCTTGCGATGGTCACGGTTACATTCATTCTTTTACGCGAAGATCAACAAACTAGGAGACGATTGGAAAAGCGTCAATATATTGAACACACACCAGTCTACAAGGATGATCAGCAACAATGTTCTAGCCGATAATTTATAATAATTTGGACAACCAAAGAGGCATGCTAAGCATGCTTTTTTTGTATTCATTTTCTGCAACAAAGCTTTTACAGACTGATCTACAATTGTGCTAGGATACGGTTGTCTTAATTTTCATCATTATACTGTGGGCATATGTCATGAAGCTTTCTTCTCTACCTGTCGTTAAGTTACCGATCGTTGATCTAAGCACTGATCCACTTGATTTGTTAGTGGCAGGTTTGGCGTTACGTATGAAGCAATTGGCACGTACTAGCCCAAAGTTTATTGAGTTGGTTCATGACCGTGAATTCCGTATTCAAATTGGTACAGATTTAGGCTTGGCACGTCAGATTATTGTCAACCGTGGCAAGATTGATACTGTTGCGGGTAGCCCTGAAAAAGCTGATTTTATTTTGCAATTTGCTTCAAGTGAGCAAGGCGTAAAAACTTTGGTGAAGGGTGATCCAACTGCATTCATGACAGGTATGCAAGATGGCAGCATTAAAATGGAAGGTGATTTTGGCTTGTTAATGTGGTTTAACAATGCCGCCAAATATTTGCAGCCTGATATTCCTAAACCAGTGCGTAAGGCGGTAAAATGGGTTAAAGCGAAACGTCAAGCATTAGCTTAATTGTTTGTGCTAAATGGTGGTGTGTGATGTCGCTCTTGCATGATAAAACTGTCGCAGAGGCTCGGCGTAATCAAGCGGCACGAGAGCAGGGCTATCGTGCCAAAGCCTTAAAAATGTATCCTCATGTGTGTGGCCGTTGTACACGTGAGTTTGACTTGAGCAATTTGCATCTGCTCACCGTGCATCATCGTGACCATAACCATGATAACAATCCCGAAGACGGTAGTAATTGGGAGTTGTTGTGCGTGTATTGCCATGATGAAGAGCATTCAAAGCAGCTTTATCAATCAACATTTGTGCGTGAAGCACCACGACCAGTTGCGACAGGCAAAGCCCTCGCAGGATTAGCCGATTTGCTAAAAGCTAAGCAGTCTTAAAACCACCAGCGTACACCAGCCAACCATGTTGTTTCGTGGTTGGTTTGGCCTTGCTGAGCGCGTAAATCGGCTGTTTTTCCAAAAAAATCGTGTTGTTGTATGCCTAGATAAGGGGCAAAACGACGAGTAAGATCATAACGTAAGCGTAAGCCCGTTTTTAGCTCGGTTAAACCTTTGCCTTGAAGTTGGGCTATATTTGTATGGCTTGCTAAATTGGCGTTGATACTTGATTGTAAAACCCAATGTTGAGTAAGACGAAAATCATAGTGACCTTCAAAGGATAATAAACTATGGCCTTGCTCATTTAATAATAAATTGCTTTCTACTTCAAAACGATAAGGCATTAAACCGTTAACATTCAGCTTTAACCATGTTTGTTCGGATTGATAAGCAACACCCCACTCATAGCTCCAAAAACTATCTAGAGGTTTTTGCCAAGCTAGACTGATATCTTGATGAGAGCCTTGCTGATTATGTTCAATATCCCATGTTAAACGTAAGCGTTGACTATCCGAACCATACCACGCCACACCTTCGCTGACGGTGGTGTTTTCATCGTCCTTGAGTTGTTCGAGTTGATTGATGCGCACACTCCACGCCGCATGATTGTGCATAGTGCCTGTATGACTAGAAACACGACCTTGAGAATAGTCAGGATTACGTGCATCAGCAGGAGCATTGCCACCTTGCATACTACTCATGTCATGATTCATATTATCATGGTTCATGCTGCTATGATTATGCTCAGATGTGCTAGGATTTGCTTCTTGGCTGTTATGTTGATGTGTTTCAGGCTGAGTTATTTCGGCCATTTGGTGCTGACTATGCTCATCATGTTGATGATTGTCGGCACTAAATGCGATTGAGCTAACTAAAGAAATGGGTAATAAAATTAGATACTTCATTATGTTGTTCTCATAGGATAGATGTGGTGCTTTTTTTCTCATTTAAACCTCACCCCAGCTTTCATTGCTAAGTTCCCTCTCCCTTTGGGAGAGGGTTAGGGTGAGGGTTTAATCCACAACCACTTCTCTAAACATACCTGACTCCATGTGATAGGCTAAATGACAATGCCATGCCCATCGACCTTGTTCACCAGTGACATCAAATGACACTTTTTGTGCTGGCTGAACCAAAATCGTATGTTTGCGTACTTGTAAGTCACCGTTTGGACAACGTAAATCACTCCACATACCATGCAAGTGCATAGGATGGGTCATCATGGTGTCATTGACTAAGCTAATACGCACACGTTCATTAACACCAATATGCACAGGTTTGGCTTCAGGATAAGGCACACCATCAAAACCCCACACATAACGCTCCATATTGCCTGTTAAGTGCATTTCAATTTCGCGTGTTGGTTCTTCTTCGTCCTCTCTTAGCTCATCAAAACTATATAAGTCGGCGTAAGTTAAAACTTTTCTTCCGTTATTACGCAAATTAACCCCAGCATCATCCAAATTGGTGCGCGGATAATCGACACGCATATCGGTTGTCCAGCTATATTCAGTGTGGGCATGATGTGCAGGTTCATCGCCTTGCATATCACCCATCATATCGGTCATGGTTAACCATTCGGCTTTATCTATCGCAGGAATAGGTGCGCTTAAACCGTGTTGCACTGCTAATGTGCCGCTAATAAAACCTGAACGAGCAATATCTTGGGCAAACAGGGTATAGGCATCAGCTTGGGGTTTGACTAAGACATCATAAGTTTCAGCCACGCCAATACGGATTTCATCAACCGTCACAGGTTCAACTAAACCGCCATCCGTGCCAACGACGGTCATGTCTAATTCGGGAATACGAAAATCAAAAATACTTTGCGCACTGGCATTAATAATTCTTAGGCGCACGGTTTCGCCACGATTAAATAACGCTGTCCAATTAGCAGCACTGGTTGAGCCATTTAATAAATAGGTGAACGTGCTAACGCCTGATAAGTCGGTAAAATCGGTAGGACTCATGCGCATCTGATTCCACATTTGGCGTTTGGCAAAGGCGCGTTTTAAGCCAAGCTCGCGAATATCGTGCCACAATTCTTCAAAAGTGGGTTGTCGGTAATTATCAAAATGGCTTTCACTTTTTAAATAACGTAATAAATCAGCAGGGTTTTGGTCTGTCCAATCGGACAAAATTAACACATGTTCGCGATCGGCTTTAATTGGGTCTCCTTCAGCAGGTTCAATAATCAAGGCGCCATACATGCCTAATTGTTCTTGCCAACCTGAATGAGAGTGATACCAATAAGTGCCACTTTGTATGAGTGGAAATTGATAACGAAATGTTTGTTGCGGTTTGATGCCTGCAAAACTTAAATGCGGCACACCATCCATATTCGAGGGTACTAATAAGCCATGCCAATGAATCGAGCTGTCTTCATGTAATTGATTATAAACATCAATAGTCACCGTTTCGCCTTCTTTCATATACAGCGTTGGTGCAGGTGTTGAACCATTGACGGTCACGGCTTGCCGTGTTTTTCCTGTAAAATTGATGTCTTGGCGGCCAACGGTAAGTTTAAACTGATTGCCACGCAAAATCGGTTGATAATGAGCTTGGCGCGGTTGCGTTTTGGCCAGCGCATGACGAGAGATGCCCATACTTGCAACGGCAATTCCTGTAGAGCAGCCTGTAATAAATTGACGACGATTGAGAGCAAACATGGGTGATTATTCCGTTTAATGTCAGGCTTGAGTGTTTAACACTCAAGCGCTGTTAGCAATTATTCGTCACAACAAGGATGTTGATGTTCACAACACGGTTGATGGTCTTCACAACAATCCGCGGCATACACTGAAGTAGAAAACATACCCAACATTGCCAATAACATTAACATTTTATTCATCGTATTCGCTCCAAAATACGCCATAATCGGCCTGTTTACTGTAGTCCTTAAAGTCGACTTTAAGGTCAAGTTCAACAGTTGTGTATGTTACAAAGAGAATACAGATCATGCAGTTAAAAATTGGCGAGTTGGCACAAAAGACTCATGTGAGTACTGCAACCCTACGTTATTATGAGCAATGTGGTTTATTAAGCCGTGCCAATAGAGCGGATAATGGCTATCGTTATTATCCTGTAGAGGCGATACAACAAATTGAATTTATTAAAAAAGCCCAACAGTTAGGTTTTTCTTTGCAGGATATTGCGACTATTTTACAAATTAGACAAACAGGTCAAGCACCTTGCCACGTTGTCAAACATCTGTTGACCGAAAAAATAGCACAAGTACAAAATCAATTAGAGACCTTAAAACACTTAGAAGCAGAATTGTTATATTATCAACAGCAATGGCAACAAGAAGCCAATGTATCAAATGCTACTGGTTCTATTTGCCATTTGATTGAAGAAATCAGCATAAAAAATTAACTACATGGAGTCAAGAATGTTTAAAAGTTTAGCTGCCGATGCTTTGGGTTTGAGTGATATTGGTAAGATTATTCCCCCTGCTGAGTTTGATAAAACCGACGTTGATGATTATGTTTTTCATGAAGACAATGAAGAAATTTTTGTGGTCATCAAGTCTAAAATGGATGAATACTGTTTTACCAATTTGGCCTTTATTCACTTAAATGGCAATTTGGCAATTAGTAAAAAACGGATGTTAAATCGTTATTTATACAAACATTACAGCATTAGTGATGTACGAATGGAAACGGCGGGGACAGTCGATTTAGATGTGGAGTTGAAGTTTAAGTTAGGTGGGGCAGAGTTTTCGGTTGATATTGATAAAAAACAAATCACCCAAATTAAAGCGATTTATAAAGCCTTATTTGCCATTAGTGAGCGTTGCAAAGAAATTGATCGTGATATGCACGTTTTGCAACGTACTCATGATGTGGTTAATGCCATGTTTGTATTGCGTGAATTGCCCGAAAATGTGGTGTTGAACTTGCCTGATATTATTAATCAAACAGTGATTCAGGTTGAGTCTGGTTATCACGATAGACGCAAAGCCATTCAACAATATGATTTTGGTAGTGTGTTTAAGAAGTTTTTGCCGCGTTGAGTAGGATGGGTTGAGGAACGAAATCCATCGTTTTTGATGTATAAAACGTGGGTTTTCGTCAATTCATGCAATGCTTGTTAATTGACGTAATGAATATCAAACCGCCACATACTTTGGTGCATTGGGCAGCCAACGTTGTACTAAGGCTTGGGCATTATGCGGATTATCTTTAAGTAAATTACGCGCCAATTGTTGCGCAGTTTTTAATAGCTGTTGATCGCGAGCTAAATCAGCCACTTTAAACTCTACCAAACCTGTTTGTTTTGTCCCCAATACTTCACCCGGCCCACGCAACTCCAAATCTTTTTCGGCAATCACAAAACCATCCGTGGTGGCACGCATAATCGCCAAACGTTCTTGTCCCATGTGTGATAACGGTGGTTGATACATCAACACACAATAACTCACCGTACTACCACGACCAACCCGACCACGTAATTGATGCAATTGCGCCAAGCCCAAACGCTCGGCATTTTCAATAATCATCAATGACGAATTTGGCACATCAACACCAACTTCGATCACTGTTGTTGCCACTAACAAATCCAAATTACCCTGTTTAAACTCAGCCATAATCGCTTGTTTTTCGCTGGCCTTTAACTTGCCATGCACCAAGCCTAAACGCAGTTCGGGCAATTCTTGTTGTAATTCCTCATAAATCGCTTGGGCAGCTTGTGCTTCTAATTGTTCCGATTCTTCAATTAAAGTACATACCCAATACGCTTGTTTACCTGTTTGGCAATTGGCTCGAACACGCTCAATCACATCAGCACGACGGGCATTAGGTAAAGCAACCGTAGTGACAGGCGTACGATTAGGCGGCAACTCATCAATGACCGAGGTATCCAAATCACCATAAGCACTCATGGCTAAGGTGCGTGGAATAGGGGTGGCGGTCATAATTAATTGATGTGGACACATGCCCCATTGTTCACCTTTTTGGCGTAAAGCCAAGCGTTGTTCGACACCAAAACGATGTTGTTCATCAATAATCACCAACCCCAAACGACCAAACTGCACACTTTCTTGAAACAAGGCATGTGTGCCCACAACAATATGTGCCTCGCCACTCACCACAACGGCAAGCGAGGTGTTACGTTCTTTAGTGCCTTGTTTGCCACTTAACCAAGCAACTTTAAAACCTAATTGGCTAAACCACTGATTAAAATTAATAAAATGTTGTTCGGCTAAAATTTCAGTCGGAGCCATTAACGCAACTTGCCAACCTTGAGCAATCGCATGACAAGCCGCCAATGCCGCCACGACGGTTTTTCCTGCACCCACATCCCCTTGCACTAAACGTAACATCGCTTGGGCTTGTTGTAGGTCTTGGGCAATCTCTTGCCACACGCGCCGTTGAGCATTGGTAATGGTAAACGGTAATAAACTTAAAAACTGAGTAGCTAACGGGCAATCTGCCGCTAACACAGGTGCTTTTAAAATTTGCACATGCTGACGACGTTGCGCCAAACTAATTTGATGGGCGGCTAATTCTTCAAAAGCTAAACGTTGTTGAGCAGGGTGGACACGCAGCAATAAAAGCTCACGTTTAATGTGATTGGGCGGATTATGTACCGTGTGCAAGGCTTGTAATAAATCAAAACGTTGATTAATAAAGGGGGGGAGTAGTTCGGGCAATGATTGGGGCGTAGCAAATACTAAAGCATCACCGACTAATTGTCGCAAACGCACTTGGGTTAAACCTTCAGTAGTGGGATAGAGTGCTGTGAGTTTGGCATCAGGTAAAGGTTCATTAACGCGCACCGCTTTATATTCAGGATGATACATCTCTAAGCCGCTTGCCCCTAAACGCACTTCACCAAACACCCGCAAACGAGTATTACGTTTAAAATGTTCTTTTTGTTGGGGATAAAAGTGGTAAAAGCGTAAGGTAATTTGCCCTGAACCATCACTCAAACGCACGGCTAAAGATTGACGTTTGCCATTTTGCACATCACAACTCAGCACTTCGCCTTCTAACAACACACTCGCGCCGCTTCTGACCACATCAATCGCAGTAATATGGCTTCGATCTTCATAATCACGCGGCAAATGAAATAGCACATCTTGTAAGGTGTATAAGCCCAATTTGGCTAACTTATCGGCGAGCATCGTGCCCACGCCTTTAAGCTGTTGTACGGACATATGTGCTAAATGTTGGCTCATAGGCGGTTGTTCCTTGAATCAAGTCCCCCTCGTCAGTGAAGCATTTTTTTGGTTTTGACTTCGCTCAACCAACGAAAAATGCACCCTGAGCGGAGTCGAAGGGGTATTTTAAAGGGCAAAACAAAACGATAAGTTATATCATTCGGAATAAAGTTCCAATTGTTTAAGTCCTTGTATTAAAGCATAAATTGCCTGCCGTCGTGGAAAACGTCTACGCCAAACAGCCATAATTTGTCGCGTGGGTGCAGGATTTAGGCTTTTATAACTTAAACTTTGATTGACTAAATAAGGCACACTCATCGCAGGAATCAGTGTTAAGCCTAAACCATTGGCCACCATAAAGCGTAGCGTTTCTAAAGAGTTGCCATTATTGAGCTTGGGATTGTTCATCGGGCAGGTTGCTAAACTCTGATCTCTAAAACAATGACCTTCACCTAACATCAACATCGGTGCATCAGCGAGCAGATGACTATCAATGTGTGTTTCGCTTACCCACGGATGTTTTTGTGGCATTAATAATAAAAATTCTTCTTGCCACAAATCCACACTTTGGCATTCGGGCAATTCAAAGGGCGCAGCGACTAAAATCACATCTAATTCGCCATTGGCCAACTTGTCGCTTAAAACGTGGGTATAGTTTTCTTCTAAATACAATAATAATTGTGGTGCACTTTGATGCAAGGCAGGAATCAAACTGGGAAACACATAGGGGGCAACAGTAAAAATTGCACCTAAACGTAAAGGTTGGGCAAATTCATCACGTTGTGCTTGTGCCATTTGTTTAAGTAAATCAGCTTCGTGCAGTACCACTTTGGCCTGAGCAATGATAGGCTCTGCTGCAGGTGTAATCAGTACATCATGGCGATGTCGCTCAAATAGCACGAGATTAAGTTCATCTTCGAGTTTTTTGATGGCAATACTCAGTGTCGGTTGCGAGACAAAACACGCGGCTGCGGCTTTAGCAAAATGGCGCAATTCGGCAAGAGTGACTAAATAGCGTAGGTCGGTTAGGGTCATAGTTTTTAAGAATTAGTTTTTAAATATTGATTGTTTTAGTTTATGAGTGAATAGTAAAGATGGCAAATATATTATTAATTGGCTGTGGTGATGTGGGTTTACGTTTGGCTAACAAGCTAATTAGTATCGGTCATCAGCTAACGATTATCAAACGTTCGCCTTTAGAACTGGCAGGTGCAACGGTGATTACTCAAGATGTGAGTCAGCCTTTTAGCTTGTCCTCGTTGTCGCCTGATTATGTCTTTGTTATTTTAAGTCCAAGTGCATCAACCCCTGAAGCCTACCAACAGGTGTTTATTGATGGCTTAAAAAATATTGCCCAAGCCTTGGCTCATCATCAGCCTAAGCGTGTGTTTTTTGTCTCATCAAGCAGTGTCTTTGGTCAGGATGCAGGGCAGTGGGTC
Source organism: uncultured Agitococcus sp. (assembly GCF_937920075.1). Taxonomy (GTDB): domain Bacteria; phylum Pseudomonadota; class Gammaproteobacteria; order Pseudomonadales; family Moraxellaceae; genus Agitococcus. The sequence goes on along the minus strand of NZ_CALETI010000402.1, from coordinate 328 downwards.
GATGAACAAACGCCGCCCGAAGTGGCGGGTTTTAATGGTCAGATTTTGTTGCAGGCAGAAGCCTTATGTTTGCAAACATGGCCAAGCACGATATTACGATGTGCAGGTATTTATGGTGAAGGGCGTTTGCGTTTAATTAATTGGCTAAAAGCGGCAAAACCTGTAGAAACAGGCTTGTGGTCAAATCGTATTCATATTGATGATGTGGTGGGCATTTTGTTGCATTTGTTGGCGGTTGCCCAAACGGAGCAAAGCTTATCTTATGTTTATTTGGGGGCAACTAACAGCAGCTTGAAAAAGTATTAAAACCTACCTATTTAGTGTATTT
>NZ_CALETI010000401.1 GCF_937920075.1 uncultured Agitococcus sp. | reverse complement strand
GATTGAGGGTATCGACTTGATACGATAAACAATATGGACAACGAATAGTCATGATAATGAATCCTGTAAAAGCATAAAGCCCCATACCACAGATGCGGTATGGGGCTTTAATAAGGGATGGAGGAAATGAGTTTGTTTCACTCACTTAAGTAATATGTATTTGAAAATCTTTGGAATCGAGGTTAATTATTTTTTAATGAGTCCAAATAATCAGCCCATTGTTGCATCATTTTGTGACGCTCAGCTTTATGTGCAGTACGATTATAGGCACGGCCATTGGGGTCTCTGACAGCATGGGCTAATTGATGTTCAATAAAATCGGGGCGTATCTGCAATACCTCATCAAGCACTGTACGAGCCATTGCCCTAAATCCATGACCACTCATTTCATCTTTACTAAATCCCATACGTCGTAATGCAGCAAGAATTGCATTATCACTCATGGGACGTTGGGTAGTACGTGCGCTTGGAAATACATAACGCCCATTACCTGTCAGTGGATATAATTCTTTTAATATACTGATAGCCTGAGATGAAAGTGGCACAAGATGTGGCTCACGCATTTTCATTCTCGTTGCAGGAATATTCCACTCTGCTTTTTCTATATCAAACTCAATCCATTCCGCAGCACGTAATTCGCCAGGGCGTACAAAAACTAGAGGTGCTAATCGTAATGCACTTTTAGTCACAAAAGAACCTTGATAACTATCTATAGCACGTAATAAATCGCCAATTATTTTGGGGTCGGTAATAGCTGCAAGGTGACTCTGCTTTACAGGAGGTAATGCACCTTTGAGGTCTGGTGCAGGATTATAAGTTGCTCTACCTGTTGCAATAGCATAACGAAAAACTTGACTACAGTTTTGATGCGCACGATGTGCTGTTTCAATGGCTCCTCTATCTTCAATCCGTCGTAGTGTTTCTAATATTTCGGGTGCAGTAATTGCTGAAATGGGTAAATGTCCCAACCAAGGAAATATATCTCTTTCAAGGCGACGGATAATTTTTTCACTGTGAGAGTCAACCCAGCTCGTAGATTGTTTTGTGTGCCATTCACGAGCTACTATTTCAAAACTGTTAGCAATTTCACCTTCTTTGGCTGCTTTGCTAGCTTTACGATTAACGCCAGGGTCTATACCAGCCGCCACTAATTTTCGGGCTTCATCGCGTTTTTCTCGCGCTTGTTTCAGGCTAGTCTCAGGGTATGTACCCATTGATAGTGTTTTATGCTTTTGTTCAAAGCGATAATTAAATCGCCACCATTTCCCACCACTCACAGCTACCAAAAGATAAAGACCTTTTTCATCAGTCATTTTATATGGTTTTTCTTTAGGCTTTGCCGTTTTACATTGAGTATCGCTAAGAGGCATAGCAAGCTCCTTAAAAGAGGCCATTCGTATCATGCAGCTAAAATCTAGGCAGGCTCAATATTTGTTGGCAAAAATGGTATTTGAGGTAACTGCCTGTGAGGGTAGGTGTGTTACCTCAAATATTACCCCCAGTTACCCTTGGATTTCAATAGATTCTATCGGACAGTATCGGAAATGAAAAAGGCCAGAACCCTTTATTTTATTAGGTTTGCTGGCCTTTATTGGATGTCTTTGGAAGGGTAATTGGTGGAGATGGCGGGAATTGAACCCGCGTCCGTCAGCACTACGCTCTTGGCTCTACATGTTTAGTCTAGTCTATTGATTTAATCGACTACGACCCGACCGACAGGGAGTAGCCAACGATTCTCTAAGTTTTAGATTTATGCCGCGAGACGAGACATAAAGCGTAGCCAGTGTAGCGTTACGCCCAAATCCCCCAGCCACCGGCGCATGGGTTCATTGTTTCGCTAACTATTAAGCTGCGAGTGCGTAGGTTTCGTCGTTTGCGACTATATTTTGAGATTTTTATTTACGAGAGACACCTCACTCTCGACATGCACCTCAGAGTTTCATCACCGCCGTCGAAGCCATGTCATCCCCAAAGTTTGTTAACTATATCATATATATAGTCATTCGTGGGCTTTTCAAGCTTGTTGGCAAGTAATTTTTAGTGATTCTTAAAAATACGTTGTTTTTCGCGCTGCCAATCACGTTCTTTTTCGCTATGACGTTTATCATGCAATTGTTTACCTTTGGCCAAACCAATTTGGCATTTGGCCAAACCATTTTTCCAATAAAAAGATAAAGCCAAACAGGTATAACCTTTTTGTTGTACAGCACCAATTAAACGATTTAATTCACGTCTATTAAGCAATAATTTACGTGTACGTGTTGCTTCGGGAACATAATGTGTTGAGGTTGATAACAAAGGCGTAATATTAGAGCCTAATAAAAACGCTTCGCCATCTTTGAGTAACACATAAGAGTCCACCAATGACATACGACCAACGCGTAAGGCTTTGACTTCCCAACCTTGTAATACAATACCTGCCTCGTAGGTGTCTTCAATAAAATAATCATGTCTTGCTCGTTTGTTTTGAGCAATTGTGTTGTTAGAGGTTCCTTGATGTTTTTGACTCATAATAACCAATAAAAAATATAGAAAAAACTTCGTTATTTTGCCTTAAAAGGCAATACTAGACTACTATTATCATCAAGCTAAATCGTAAAGCTATACATAACATCTTACAAAATTAAAAAGATATACACTTGTTGTTTGAGTGACATAAATCACAAAAACTGATACAACAAACTCCTACTAATAAAGTCAACTATTGGTACATAACATACCATCACTATTTGATGCTTTAAAAAACTGACTGAAGGATACTAACAATGAATAAATTGTATTTACTGCCTATTTTAGCAGGCTTGAGCACTTACGCAATGGCAGATCATACGCCTAGTCATAAATGTCGTGTTGGCGAAGTGTCTCAAATTAAAGGCACAGTCGAATTAGAACGTAAAAGCCAAAAGTCTACGCCCAATATTGGGACAAAAATTTGTCGAGGTGATAAATTTATTACCACTGGCGGCTCGGTCGCCGAATTGAGTTTACGTGATGGCACTAAATTAACTGTTGGCAGAGATAGTCAATTAGTGATTAAAGATTATCGAATTTATAAACGTCAACCTAATGTTGCCTTATTTGATTTATTACAAGGTGCATTTAGAAGTGTAACGGGCTCTATTACTAAACGGCCTCATAAATTTGAAGTCAATACCACCATTGCAACGATTGGTGTACGTGGAACTGACTTTTGGGGTGGTTTTGGCGTGACAGATGGTGCATTGGATGTGATTATGCTTAGCGGTAAAGGTGTATATGTCAAAAACGATAAAGGCCAAGTAGAGCTAGATCAAGCAGGTTTGGGGACAACAGTTAGTACAGATGCAGCACCAAATGAACCAAAAGCGTGGGGCGAAGAAAAAGTGAAACGTGCAGTTGCTACGATTACGCCCGATTAAGAAGTTTTGCGAAATAGTTTAGCCTTCGGTAAGATTAGCCAATCAAAGGACTTAAGTTCTTGACAACTTAAGTCCTATTTTTTTGGAGCTTTTTAACATGACTAAAACCCGTGTACTCTATCCCGGTACGTTTGACCCAATTACTAATGGCCATATAGACCTTGTCGAAAGAGCCGCACGTTTATTTGACGAAGTTGTTGTTGCTGTTGCCGCAGGCCACCATAAAAAACCTTTATTTGATTTAGATGAACGAGTACAACTGGTTCAACAAGTAACAGCACATTTACCAAATGTTACGGTGTGCGGTTTTAGTCAATTATTAGCCAAATTTGTTCAAGAGCAACAAGCAACTGCGGTATTGCGTGGTTTAAGAGCCGTTTCTGACTTTGAATATGAATTTCAACTAGCCAATATGAATCGACAATTATTTGTTGATTTTGAAACAGTATTCTTAACGCCTTCAGAAAACTTATCGTATATTTCATCAACATTAGTTCGTGAAATTGCTCGATTAGGTGGTGATGTCTCTAAATTTGTGGCCCCTCAAGTGGTAGATGCTTTTAATAAAAAGTTTGGAGGCTAGTACATGGCCTTAATGATTACCGATGAATGTATTAATTGTGATGTGTGTGAGCCTGTTTGTCCGAATGATGCCATTTTTCAAGGACCAGAGATTTATGAAATAGATGCAGGTTTGTGTACTGAGTGTGTTGGCCATTTTGATGAGCCACAATGCCAAACGGTTTGTCCTGTTAGCTGTATTCCGCTTGACCCACGTCATGTGGAAACAAAAGATCAATTGTTAGCTAAATTACAAAGAAATCAAGGACAAGCTTAGATTTAGAGAAAATTTAGGCATAAAAAAACCCCACCAACAAGTAGGATTGGCGGGGTGAAAGTGGATTAAATCTTTTAATCCTTCGCATATTCTATGCAAAATTGGCAGAAAAATCTAGAGTGATTTATTAATTTTTGCCAAAATCATTGATTGTTATTGGCAATATCACGATCTTTTAAGCGATCTTGAGTTGCAGTACATCCCATACAACGTGTAAAAGTCGCTTTAGCTGGGCCAACCACTAAGGTTTTTGCGGCCTCTTCAACATTACCACCTAATGCTGTAAAAGGTAAAGACGCAACAAATGCTGCTGTTCCACCTAAAGTGAGAGCTAATAACATTGGGCGTGCGACTGCGGCATCTAATACCATTGCCCCTGCACCTGGCCTTTGATTGACTTGGTCATCCATATATTCTTCAGCAAAAGAAGGAGTGGCGATCGCGCAGGATAAAATTAATGCACAATTAGCTAAAGCGCGACGTGAAAACAGACTCATTATTATCTCCTTGTAAAAGGGGTAGCGTGTTAGATACGCTCTTCATTGTAATAATTAAAAAATAATAGTATCGAATCTAATCCGAGTTGTGTTTAGATGCAAGCCCTAAGCACAAAAAGCTGGCTGACATTGTGAACAGTATATCGTACTTCGATTATTTATGCGTATTAATTGTAGTGGGCTGTGACAAATAATACACGGTTTTCCTTCTTTACCATATACAGATAATTCTTGTTGAAAGTAGCCCATTTCGCCTTGACTGTTGACAAAGTCGCGTAAGGTAGTACCACCACGCTCAATAGCAGAAGCTAAGATGGTTTTAATGTATTGGGCTAAACGATTATAAGCAGATTGATCTAGATGTTTAGCAGGGTGTAGTGGGTGAATGCCAGCAGCAAATAAGGCTTCATTGGCATAAATATTACCTACACCAACAACAATATGGCTATCCATAATAAACGATTTAATAGCGATACTTTTTTGACGACTGCGCTTAAATAAATACAGGCCATCAAAATCATCAGTTAAAGGTTCAACACCTAAACTGGCAAGGAGTGGGTGTTCTTGAATGGGAGTGGTTAACCATAAGAAAACACCAAAACGCCGAGGATCATGAAAGCGTAAAGAAAGCTGATGGTCAAAGTTGATAATCACATGATCATGTTTACGATAGTCTTCCGTTGGAGAACATAAACGTAAACTACCAGACATCCCTAAATGAATCAGAGCATGGCCACGCTCAGTTTTTAAAATAATATATTTGCCTCGACGACTGAGCTCAAGACAAGTTTGACCTATCATGTCATGTAAGCTATCAGGAACTAATTGGCGTAAGCGTGGCTGTCGAATATGAATAGCAGCAATCCTATGATTAAGCAGAGGTAGTAAGCCTTGCTTGGTTGTTTCGACTTCAGGAAGTTCTGGCATGATGAATTAATGTAATTTAAAAGAAACAGGGGGGCTGAGCGATGTCGAAGCCACAAAAGCAAAAAGCCCGATAAATCGGGCTTTTTATAAGCAAAATCAAAATTATTTGATTTTAGCTTCTTTAAAAATAACGTGCTGACGAATTTTTGGATCAAATTTTTTGATTTCCATTTTTTCGGGCATTGTACGTTTATTTTTAGTAGTGGTGTAAAAGTAACCTGTACCAGCAGAGGATACTAAGCGAATTTTGTCACGCATGATTTAAACCTCAGATTTTGTGGCCGTTAGCGCGCAAGTCAGCAACAACTTGTTCTACGCCGAGCTTGTCAATAGTACGCATACCTTTAGAAGATACACGGAGACGCACAAAACGCTTTTCGCTTTCTAACCAAAAGCGATGGTAATGCAAATTAGGTTCAAAACGACGTTTTGTTTTGTTGTTAGCATGCGAAATGTTGTTGCCAACAATAGGACGCTTGCCAGTAATTAAGCAAACTTTAGACATAAAATACTCCCAAATGCGATCAGAACCGCCGCCTTAACGACGGCAGACAGCAAGGGGCGCATTTATAACAAAATCGCCCCTTGACAGCAAGAGTTCTTGAGAAATTATTTTAATAAAACTTTCTCAATAAACTTGTGAATTGGATTTTTGAAGGGTGGGGCTAAGAAACGGATAGACCATAACTTAGGTTTGACTAAAACAGAGCGTGCATTAGACATGGCAGCAAAACCTTCTTTGCCATGATATTTACCCATGCCTGAGTGACCAACACCACCAAACGGTAAATCTTCTTCGGCAACGTGGGTAATGACATCGTTGGCAGAAAAACCGCCCGATTGAGTGTTACGCAAGACGAAATCAATGCGTTGTTCATTATAGTCAAAATAATACAAGGCTAGAGGACTTGGACGCTGATTAATGTAGTCTAAGGCTTCTTCTATATGGTCATATTCTAAAACCATCAATACAGGGCCAAAAATTTCATTTTTAGTAATCAACATATTTTGATTAACATTGGTCACTAAGGTAATGGGTAGTTTGCGGCTATTGGCAAATGACTCATTGGCAGGATTGATTTCAATGATTTGAGCACCTTGATCACGGGCATCGTCTAAATAGCTTTTTACCCGTTGATATTGCTTATTATTAACAATGCTAGTGTAATCAGGATTATTAAGCATTTTAGGATACATTTTAGCCACAACCACACGCATGGCTGCGGCTAATTCAGCAACTTTTCCTCTTGGCACAAATACATAGTCAGGAGCAACACAAGTTTGTCCCGCATTCCAACCTTTACCAAATGCTAATTTTTCAGCAGCATCTTTCATACTCACAGAAGGATGAATAATTGCAGGAGATTTGCCACCTAATTCCAAAAGAACGGGTGTTAAATTTTCAGCAGCGGCTGCCATGACTGTACGGCCAACATTGGTTGAACCCGTAAAGGTAATTTGATTAAAAGGTAAACGGCTAAATGCGTCCGATACGATACCACCACCTGTAATCACAGCAACTTGATCTTCATTAAAAGCTTCTGTTAAAGCCTTTTTAACAATTGCACCAGTTTTGGGGGTAAAACTGGACATTTTAATCATTGCACGGTTGCCTGCGGCCAATGCACAAATTAATGGGCTGATTGCTAATAGCAAAGGATAGTTCCACGGCGTAATAATACCTACAACACCTAATGGTTGATATTGTACCCAAGCCTTAGCAGGTAAGTGCGTAGGGTTAATATGGCGTTTATCTGGCTGCATCCAATTGTGCAAATTTTTGCTGTAGTATTTGATATTTTCAATGCTAGTTAAAATTTCGGCGAATTTGGTTTCGTGATGAGAGCGATGGCCAAAGTCTTCAGCAATGGCTTGAGCAATTTGATCTTGGTATTTAATTAATACTGTTTTCAAATTATCTAACAATGCAAGGCGCTCGGTTGCTGTCGTACTTGGTCTTAGACGAAACGCGATTTTTTGTGCATCAAATACGCGTTGCATATCAGCAATTTCAGGATGATCGGTATGCAGAGGTGAAACACTGGCGGTCATATTAAAGCCTCTAAATATCAAAGGGCTGAGTGAGTATAAAGTTAACAATACAGAAGTAGTGGTACTGTCGTGCTAATATTTGACTATTTTTAGAGTATTTGCTCTAATTTGTCAAATGAAAATTAAATTTTTCCGCTGAATGGTTAGAGAGACGTTTTGATAACGACTGCTCTAGCAGTGAAAAGTGGTATTTCGTGTGGTTGAATTGAGTGATTTTTGTATTATTGAGCATAATAAACAGAAAAACTTAACAAAATATGCCAATTTTTAAGTGTGATGCTGTTAATATTTTAATAGTTTTAGCGGTATCATAAATGATATCTGTAGCAATAGAACAATACCAATGAAGTTGCTATAACGAGGAAAGCCCTTTGAAAACACGTGATCGGATTTTATTAAAAAGCTTAGAGTTATTTAATGAGCAGGGTGAGCGTACAATCACAACCAATCATATTGCATCAGCCTTAAATATAAGTCCAGGTAATCTGTACTACTATTTTCGTAGTAAAGAAGACATTATTTTTGAAATTTTTTTACGTTATGAACAAAGCATGTTGAATGCCTTAGCTGTTCCAACTGACCGTAATGTCACCTATATGGACAAAATTGGTTATTTTGAAGCGATTTTTCATCAGTTGTGGGAGTATCGCTTTTTACATCGAGATTTGGCTCATTTATTAGAGGAAAGCCCTCGTTTAAGGGCTTCATATAGAAGCTTCGCAAAAAAAGTGATGGCTCAGGCTTATTTGGTTTATAATGCTTTGCGAGAGGCGAAATTTATTCAAGCGACAGAGCAAGATGTTCGTGCGATGATTGTTAATATTTGGATTTTAACAACAAGTTGGGCATCTTTTGTAGTAAGTAGTGGCTTTTTTGGTGAAGAAGTTGTTTTAAGTCCACAAATGTTGCGTAGAGGTATTTACCAAATTATTTGTTTGGAAGCACCTTATTTGCAAGGTGAGGCTTTAGCAAGGCTGCCTGATCTTTTACAAGAGTATCGTCAGGCTGCTGAAATTGTTGATTAGCTCAAAAAATACAAAGAGTTTAACAAAAAATAAGAAAGA
>NZ_CALETI010000400.1 GCF_937920075.1 uncultured Agitococcus sp. | reverse complement strand
TATTTATCTAATTTTGCTTGAGAAACGCACACACCTATCGCACTAAAAACAAATGCCCCACCAAAATAAATCACCGCCCAAATCGCTAAATCATGTTGTAAAGACGCAAAAGTTGAAACAAATCGCACCTGTTGATACGTTAATAGTCCTAAAAAGACATAAAACAAAATCGCAATCCATTTATTCGACTTCATTAAACTAATCGCACGTTGCACCAAAAAATCTCGGTAACTTTCTTCTAAGGTGTCCGCAAAACGCTCACCTAAACGACGCCGATTGGCCAATAAAGTCATAATTGCTACACGCTCATGAGCCAATTCATTTTGACTAAGTGCCGCAATCGGATGAGGAATACTGGTTGCGGGGGCAGTGTTTTCTTTTAGCATTATTTGCCTCTGGCTTTTTTAGATGGCTTTTTTATACGGTTTAGCTTGGTCTGTTATTATTATGAGATATAATAGCTTACATCAATCGCTGTTAAAGATAGCGCAATTTTTTATTAATTTCACTTTTAATCTGATAATTTATGACAACTCAGCTTACTATTACTCGCCCTGATGACTGGCATATTCACCTACGCGATGGCGTGGCACTCAACAATACGGTTGCCGATGTTGCACGGTATTTTGGACGAGCGATTTGTATGCCCAATCTTGTGCCACCTGTTAAAACTACCGAAGATGCTTTGGCGTACTATCAACGTATTAAAGCCGCTAGCCCAAGCAACAGCAGCTTTGATCCGTTAATGGTTTTATACTTAACCGATCACACCGATGCGGCTGATATTGCGGTTGCCAAAGCATCAGGCAAAGTCAAAGCGGTCAAGTTATATCCTGCTGGAGCAACGACTAACTCTCATGCAGGCGTAACCTCATTAGAAAAAGTTTATGCCGTTTTAGAGCAACTTGCCGAACATGATATGCCGTTATTGGTGCATGGCGAAGTGACGCATAGTGATATTGACATTTTTGACCGTGAAAAAGTATTTATTGATACGATTTTAATGCCCTTAACCCAACGTTTTCCAACGCTACAAATTATCTTGGAACATATTACCACTGCTGATGCTGTGCAATTTGTGCAACAGGCAGGTGATAATATTGCGGCAACCATTACCGCTCACCATTTATTATTTAACCGTAATCATATGTTAGTCGGTGGTATTCGCCCCCACTATTACTGTTTACCGATTTTAAAACGTCAAACTCATCAACAAGCATTATTGACTGCCGCAACATCAGGCAGCTCTAAATTTTTCTTAGGCACAGACAGTGCTCCACACGCTATTCACGCCAAAGAAGCCGCTTGTGGTTGTGCAGGCTCTTATACCGCTCATGCTGCGATAGAACTGTATGCTGAAGCTTTTGAACAAATGAATGCTTTAGATAAATTAGAAGGTTTTGCCAGCTTCTATGGTGCAGATTTTTATGGCTTACCCCGTAACACAGACACTATTACGTTGGTCAAAGAAGAATGGCAAGTACCCAATAATTATACTTTTGGATCAAGTGTCGTTGTACCTATTCGCGCTGGTGATAAAATTACGTGGCGAGTATTGCCATAATGCCACACGCACTCGCACAACGTTTTAGGGGCTATTACCCTGTTATTATTGATGTGGAAACTGGCGGCTTTAATGCCGCCACAGACGGCTTATTAGAAATAGCGGCTATACCTCTCACTTTAGATGAACAAGGTTTATTTAAACCATTAACTGCTTTACACGCGCATATTGCTCCATTTGAGGGGGCTATACTCAATCCAGAAGCACTTAAGTTTACAGGCATTGATCCATTTAACCCTTTACGTCAAGCTGAAGACGAAAAAGAAGCTTTTAGACGAATTTTTCATGATTTACGCCATTGGCAAAAAGAACATGACTGTAAACGAACCATTTTGGTAGGTCATAATGCCAATTTTGATTTGCAGTTTTTAAAAGCGGCTGTTGAACGTACAGGGCTAAAAAATGCCAATCCGTTTCATCCATTTTCGGTATTTGATACCGTCAGTTTGGCAGGTTTAGCTTATGGTCAAACGGTATTAGCCAAAGCGTGTATCAGTGCAGGGATTGATTTTCAAAACGAACAAGCGCATTCGGCTTTATATGACGCGCAAAAAACAGCAGAATTATTTTGTTTGATTGTTAATAAATGGCAGAGTTTGGGCGGCTTAGCCTAGGGTCTGTTGACGTTTATTAATGATGATAATTAAGGGCTGTTCAACAGCCCCTAAATTCTAAGCATTTCGCATTTGTTGCCTTCTTTGCTCAAACAAACACACCGCCACCGCTGCGGCAACATTTAACG
>NZ_CALETI010000399.1 GCF_937920075.1 uncultured Agitococcus sp. | reverse complement strand
TTATTAAATGCTTTAGAAGAACTGGGTGTTTATCCACCTTCTGGTTGTCGTATGGGAATTTGTCATAGTTGTAGTTGCAAAAAACAGTCAGGCACTACTCAAGATTTACAAAATGGTGAAATTAATCAAGAGCCGAATAGTGCAGTGCGCTTATGTGTTAGTCGTCCGCAATCTGATTTGGTTTTAGAGATTTAGGAGATTTAAGAAATGGCTAAGATACAAAATCGCCAATTAACGGCAGAAGAGCTTGCTCAATTTGGTGCTGAATTAGATGCTTTACGTGCTAGAGTTCAAGCGGACTTAGGCGAAAAAGATGCTAAGTATATTGAAAATATTTATAAATCGGTGCGCTATACCGAAATTATTGGTCGTGGTTTACTGTTTTTAAGCTTTTTACCACCAGCATGGTTAGCAGGCACTGCTTTATTAGGTGTGTCTAAAATTTTAGAAAATATGGAGTTAGGCCATAACGTCATGCATGGTCAATACGATTGGATGCGTGATTCACGTTTTAATGGCAAAAGTTATGAATGGGATATTGTTGGTACGGCTGACAACTGGCGTAAAACTCATAACTTTAAGCATCATACCTATACCAATATCAAAGGCATGGATGATGATGTAGGTTATGGTATTTTACGTTTATTCCCAGAGCAGCGTTGGCAGCCATTTTATTTGGCTCAACCAATTTATTCGGTAATTTTTGCTGCGTTGTTTCAGTGGGGCGTTGCCATCCAAGACTTGGAGCTAGGTAAATATTTTGCAGGTAAAAAGTCAAAAGAGCAGTTACGTGCGGAATTAAAACCTATTTGGGCAAAAACCAAAAAACAATTGCTTAAAGATTATTTATTATTTCCGGCTTTAGCAGGGCCTTTATTTTTACCTGTGTTTTTAGGTAATTTGGCGGCTAATGGCATTCGCAATTTTTGGACATTTACCATTATTTTCTGTGGTCACTTTACCACTGATGTTGAAATTTTCCATAAAAGTGTTTTAGAGAATGAAACCCGTGGGTCTTGGTATTTACGCCAATTACGCGGCTCATCAAATTTAACGGGTGGTAAGTTATTTCATATTATGTCAGGTAATTTGAGTCATCAAATTGAACATCATTTATTCCCTGATATTCCAGCTCGTCGTTATGCTGAGATGTCGGTAGAAGTTCAAGAAATTTGCCAACGTTATGGCCAACACTACAACAAAGGCTCATTGGTTAAACAGTTTGGCCAAGTGTGTGGTCGTATTCTGCGTTATGCTTTGCCTTCTAAGAGTAAAGTATTAAAAGATGATAAGGCGATGGCACAAGCTGTGATGGTAGAAAAATTAGCTGCTTGATTTGTAGGGTGGGTTATTAACCCACCTTTTCACTAGCATTTTTGATAGCAGCAATTTGGTCATCAATCTTTCTGACAGCAGCAGGGTCATTGCCCAACTTAACTTTCAGCTTGTTAAGTAGCTCTATACGCTGATTGTTACGTTCAATCAAAGCAATTTGCACGTCTGCTGCAATCTCCGCTTCGGTAGGGATAAGGCTACGATTAATACCATGATGTTGGTTGATAAGTCTCCATACTTCAATAGAGTAGTCATTTTGTAGGGGCAGTTTATCTAAGCTGTGTATAAACTTCTCTAACGCTTGATGTTGCTTTAAAAGTGTGTCAGAGGGTAGAGGGCTTGGTGATTCCTGCTGTTCTTGCAGCAATCTAACACCATATAAATAAGTAGCTGTTTTCTTATCTACAGTAGCTAAATCTTTTAGCTCTTTTCTTGTCTCTAAAGGCTTCCCATTTGTAATATTGACCGAGTTTAAGTTCATTAAACTACTTAAATGTATAGATTCTGCGGCTACTACGAAAAGCTCCACAATATTTTTAAGCCCTAGTAACACTAGCAGAATGAAGTTTAAACAGCCTTTAATAAATTCCCACATTTGTTGCTTGAATCCGCCATCCATAAAACTCAATTTTAAGGGTAACCACAAGGGTTACCCCTACGACAAAAATTACTTAACCTTCATACCTGCCGTTGCTCCACTATCAGGAGATAATAAGAAAATTTCTTTACCACCTGCACCTGCGGCCAAGACCATACCTTCAGAAACACCAAACTTCATTTGACGTGGTGCTAAGTTAGCGACCATCACTGTGAGTTTGCCAATTAAATCTTCGGGTTTATACGCCGATTTAATCCCTGCAAAAACCGTGCGTTGCTCATTACCTAAGTCTAGGGTGAGCTTTAATAACTTAGCCGCTTCAGGAATATGCTCAGCATTGACAATCTTGGCAATCCGCAAATCTACCTTAGCAAAATCATCAATGCTAATGGTTGGTGCAATCGCTTCAATGGTGCTGGCTTTTTCGGTTTTTGAAGCAGCTTTAGCCACGGTTGGTGCAACTGCCGCTAAGTCTTCTTTTGAAGCTTCGACCATCGCTTGTACTTTGTCTTTTTCAACACGGGTCATTAATGGGGTAAAGGCATTAATTTTATGACCCAACAATAATTGCTCACGTGCGTGCCATGCTAAAGAGTCAATATTCAAAAATTGCTGACTAGCTGCGGCTGTGACAGGCAAAATAGGAGACAAGTAAGTAATTAATTGACGGAATAAGTTTAAGCCCACACTACAAACCGCTTGTACTTGCTCTTTATTAGCAGGGTCTTTGGCTAATGCCCAAGGTTTTTTCTCGTCAATATATTGGTTGGCTTTATCAGCTAAAGCCATAATCTCTCGGACAGCTTTGCCAAAGTCTCGACTTTCAAAATGCTCAGCAATGGTTGTACCTGCATTAACAAATTCAGCCAATAATTCAGGCTCGGCACTGGTTGCTGATAATAAACCATCAAATTGTTTATTAATAAAACCTGCACAACGACTTGCAATATTAACGACTTTACCCACCAAATCACTGTTTACCTTAAACATAAAATCTTCAAGGTTAAGGTCAATGTCTTCAACACTAGCCGATAACTTAGAAGCAAAATAATAGCGCAAATATTCAGGATTCAAGTTATCTAAATAGCTACGCGCTTTAATGAATGTACCGCGTGATTTAGACATTTTTTGGCCGTTTACCGTTAGAAAGCCATGTGCAAAAATACCAGTTGGTTTACGGAAACCAGCACCATCTAACATTGCAGGCCAAAATAGCGCGTGGAAGTAAACAATATCTTTACCAATAAAATGATAAACTTCAGTTTTGCTTTCGGCATCTAATGCCCAATAATCATCAAAGTTTAGGCCACGTTGCTCACACAAATTCTTAAAACTGGCCATGTAACCAATAGGCGCGTCTAACCACACATAAAAATACTTGTTAGGTGCATCAGGAATTTCAAAGCCAAAATAGGGGGCATCTCTCGATATATCCCAATCGGCTAAACCACTTTCAAACCACTCACCTAATTTATTAGCCACTTCAGGTTGCAAGCGACCAGAACGCGTCCATTCTTTGAGCATGGCTTCAAAGTCTGGCAATTTAAAGAAAAAATGTTCTGATTCTTTTTCAATCGGTGTTGCACCAGAAATGGTGGAGTAAGGATTTTTTAACTCGGTGGCCGCATAGGTTGCGCCACATTTTTCGCAAGAGTCACCATATTGGTCTTTCTCGCCACATTTAGGACACTCACCTTTAATAAAGCGGTCTGCCAAAAATAATTGCTTTTCGGGGTCAAATAATTGGCGAATAGGGCGAGTGGCAATATGGCCACCATCACGATTTTTGAGATAAATAAAACGCGAAAACTCACGATTTTCTTCGGAATGTGTGGAGTGATAATTATCAAAGGCAATATGAAAACCTGCAAAATCAGCTTCATGCTCTGCTTTAACATTGGCAATTTGTTGTTCTGGACTAATGCCGTTTTGTTCTGCTTTTAACATGATTGCTGTGCCGTGAGCATCGTCCGCACACACATAAATACAATCATTGCCCCGAGATTTTTGAAAACGTACCCAAATATCGGTTTGAATATATTCTACTAAATGACCTAAATGAATAGAGCCATTGGCATAAGGTAAAGCACTGGTCACTAATAAACGGCGTGTCATATTTCTCACACTACTCATATATGAATTTAAAAATAAAGTTGCCTACTATAACCGATATTGAAAATACGGTAGCATATGACTTACGCATTTCTCCGAAATTAGCGCGTTTTGTGAGTTAAAAATCGTTAAAAAAGATTATTTAACGAGCAAAAAAGCGATAACCGCGTAAGTCAAAAGTATAGAGCCAAAAATTTTTGTCGCATTTACAGAGTCACTTTATGTCGATTTCACGTTCCAAAGTCGAAGCTGTACTCAAACAGCATCAAGACCCGTATCTTAATAAAGATTATGGGCAGTTGGTTGAGTCGATTTCTATCGAAAATGAACAAGTTCAAGTCATTTTAACCTTGCCGTATCCTTTTGCAAGTTTAGGCAAAGCCTTAGAACAACAACTTAGCACTGCGATAGCTGAAAAGACAGGTGCAAAGCAAGTCAAAGTTCAATTACAGCTTGATGTTCCCCGTGCTAAACCACAAGAAGGCGTAGAAGGTGTGCCACCTATCAAAAACGTGATTGTTGTTGCATCAGGTAAAGGCGGTGTTGGCAAATCAACAACTGCCGTTAACTTAGCTTTAGCTTTAGCCCAAGAAGGTGCGACTGTTGGTGTGCTTGATGCCGACATTTATGGCCCAAGCCAACCAACGATGTTAGGTTTAAGCGGCCAAACACCCAAAATTCAAGATAATGCTTTTGTTCCTTTGCAAGCACATGGCTTACAAGTGATGTCGATTGGCTTTTTAACAGGTGATGATAATACGCCTGTTGTATGGCGAGGCCCAAAAGCGACAGGTGCGTTAATTCAATTATTTGGTCAAACAGCATGGCATGATTTGGACTATTTAATTGTTGATATGCCACCCGGTACAGGTGATATTCAATTAACCTTAGCACAACGTATTCCTGTGGTGGGTTCAGTGATTGTCACTACGCCACAAGATATTGCTTTATTAGATGCTAAAAAAGGCATTGAAATGTTCCGTAAGGTCAACATTCGGGTGTTGGGTGTGGTTGAAAATATGTCTTTGCATATTTGTTCTAACTGTGGTCATGCAGAAGCAATTTTTGGGGCAGGTGGTGGTGAGCGTATCGCTAACGATTATCAAACTGAACTTTTAGGCCAATTACCACTTGATAAAGTGATTCGTGAGCAAACTGATGCTGGCAAACCAACCGTTTTAGCTGAGCCAAATGGTCGTATTAGTGAAATGTACACCGATATTGCGCGTAAAATTGCCGCGAAATTAGCTTTAGAAGATAGTGTGCCGCGTAATCGTATTATGGCGTTTTTTGGAAAATAAAACCCTTTATGGTTTCGACCCTTCGACAGGCTCAGGGCTGGCCAATCTCAGCCAACAAACACGCACCTTGAGCGTAGTCGAAAGGTAATTATGAGTGATAAACAGTCTGGGTGAGGGCAAAGATAGAATGCCCATATTCCTAAACTTTTTTGGAAAATAAAGATGAGTATTAAAGCAGATAAGTGGATTCGTCGTATGGCCGAACAATACGACATGATTAGTCCGTTTGAGCCTAATCAAGTGCGTAGTGTTAATGGTGAAAAAATCATTTCCTACGGCGTGTCTAGTTATGGTTACGATGTGCGTTGTGCGCGCGAATTTAAAGTTTTTACCAATGTGTTTTCTGCCACCGTTGATCCCAAAAACTTTGACGAAAAAAGCTTTGTTGATATCGTTGATGATGTTTGTATTATTCCGCCAAATTCCTTTGCTTTGGCACGTACCGTTGAATATTTCAAAATTCCACGCAATGTATTAACGGTTTGTTTGGGTAAATCAACTTATGCACGTTGCGGTATTATTGTTAATGTGACTCCTTTAGAGCCAGAGTGGGAAGGTCATGTGACCTTAGAGTTTTCTAATACCACGAATTTACCTGCCAAAATTTACGCTAATGAAGGCGTGGCACAAATGCTATTTTTTGAGTCTGATGAAGTCTGTGAAACTTCGTATAAAGACCGTGGTGGTAAATATCAAGGTCAACAAGGGGTGACTTTGCCAAAGGCTTAATCCTCTTTGTATTTAAAATAAAGCAGGCAATCGCCTGCTTTATTTTTTACAGTCTGTGAAAATAGGTAACAAATAGACCGTTAGAAGTGAAATATTTAATTCAAGTATAAAAAAATAACTCAATGATAAATAAAAAGAAATAAGATATTGATAATTTTATAACATCAAAAGTTTAACAAAACCGTCATTTTAAAGTCACTAATTTGTCACATTGTGTCTTAATAATCGCCACCAAGTTGAAGCTACTAATATTTACCAAAAGTAGCTTTAAGACATACAAAATTTTTTGATTTGTACGTCTGTTTTTAAAACTAGGTCGAGGAGACTCATCCCATGAAACGTAATCTTATTGCCTTAGCTGTGTTAACTGCTGCTATTACTCCATTAACAGCACAAGCTAATCCAAAAGTATATGGTCAAATCAATTTATCTGCTGAAGCTTATGAACAAGACAAGGATGGTTCTGTTAACGATCAAGAATTTACTCGTATGCAAACAAATGCCTCTCGCTTTGGTGTAAAAGGCGAGGCTGAATTAACCGCAACATTAAGTGCTGTTTATGGTATTGAATGGGAAGTTACCGCAGAAGGAGATGATGTTAGTCGCTTGTCTGTAAGCACAACAACAACTGTCGATACAAATGGTGATGG
>NZ_CALETI010000398.1 GCF_937920075.1 uncultured Agitococcus sp. | reverse complement strand
GCTAATATGTCACTTTGCGTAAAACCACAAACAGTGTTGTAGTCGTTCACATGTTGACGGTCGATGCTAACCGCATTCAAGGTCAAGCTCAGGTCTGGTAATTGCTTAGATGTTTTCTTTTTTAAGCTATTGGCTAAGACTTTTGGGTACATAGCAAAGCTGGATGGTAATTTGGCCATGTTACGCGCTGGCATAATTATCCCCTTTAAAGGTTAATATGTTTAGCTAACCCTTCGACTTCGCTCAGGGAACTTTTGTCACCAAATCAGCGAAGTCGGGGTAGTTGAGCGAAGTCGAAACTAAGCACCAATCAAACTTTGACCACAAACACGTACCACGTTGCCAATTACGCCAGCAGAGGCTGGGTTGGCATACCAAGCAATAGCTTCAGCCACATCAACAGGTTGACCACCTTGAGACATTGAGTTCATACGGCGGCCAGCTTCACGAATGGCAAACGGAATCGCGGCGGTCATTTGTGTTTCGATGAAACCCGGTGCAACTGCATTAATGGTAATACCTTGTGCTTTTAATACTGGAGCCATAGATTGAACCATCCCAATCACGCCTGCTTTAGACATGGCGTAGTTGGTTTGACCTAAGTTACCTGCAATACCACTGATTGAGGATACACAAACCACACGGCCATTGGCATTAATCACATTGTTGGCTAATAGGGCATCGTTGATGCGCTCTTCGCTCGACAAGTTGATATTCATGACTAAGTTCCATTGTTGTGGTGTCATGTTGGCTAAGGTTTTGTCGCGTGTTACGCCTGCATTGTGAACAATGATGTCTAAGCCTTTGTCTTTGCAAAAATCAACAATTTTTTGTGGGGCTTCAGCCGCAGTAATGTCTAAACCTAAAACAGAACCCCCTAAACGACCAGCAACACGTTGTAAATCGGCTTCTTGAGCAGGAATGTCCAAACAAATCACGTGTGCGCCATCACGAGCTAAAACTTCAGCAATCGCTTCACCAATACCACGGCTAGCACCTGTTACTAAGGCTGTTTTGCCAGCTAAAGGCTTTTTCCAATCAATATTAACTTGTGTGTCGCTGGCACTGATGCGAACAACTTGTGCAGAAACATAAGCAGATTTTGCTGATAAGAAGAAACGTAATGTTGATTCAACTTGGTTTTCAGCATTAGGGGCAACATAAACTAATTGTGCCGTCATTGCTTTTTTGAATTCTTTAGCAATAGCACGCACAAAACCTTCTAAAGCACGTTGAGCAGTGGCTTGTTTTGGATCAGTACAGCTTTCTGGCGTGCGACCTAAAATCACCACACGACCACAGTTTTGCAATTGGCGTGCGATAGGGTTAAAGAAATTATAAACTTCAATTAATTGTTCGCTGTTTTTTACCCCAGAAGCATCAAAAACAAAGGCTTTAAATTTAAATTCTTTATCTTCAACATTGTGGCTACGTAAAGATAAACCTGCTTCAGAAGCAGCAGTTTGGTGAATAAAATCTTGGTTGCCTGCATAAGCTTCGGCATGAATGTTTTTTAACACACGAGCAATAGGGGCAACTAATTCAGCATTAGGGGCTGCACCTAATAATACGGCACCACTGACTAAAGGTTTGTTCGCATCATAACGTTCCAAAACCAAAGGTGCAGGCAAGCCTAAGTTACGGGTTAATAAACGGCCAACGGGCGAATTTGCAAATAACTGATAACGATCACTCATGGTGGTTTCCTTTGGTTGTCGGGTTATGAGAGGATTGTCATTTAGGCACAAAAGTCAATCATAACCAGTGTGGATGGATTCAGGCCGAGAGACTAGAACAAAAAGCACCATTTGGCGAGACTTCTTCCGCCAAAAAAACTAAAATCTCGGTTCTCTACTCAATAAAGACTAACAAAATGTATTTCTGAGTACATTCGCTTTGTGGCAGACTACGCCACGCGCTAAAGCCAATGTAAATTGTTGAGTTTATGTTAGTTTGACACCATCCATGAGGAGCGGAAAAACGCTCTTTAAAAACCACCAGTTGACTTTTGTGCTTATCAACCTTCTCAGTCCGCCTTATTAAGTGGGGATACTGAAAGCAGGAGATAATTGTTTAAGTCTATTTATTGGAGTAGAAAAAATGACTACTACTGTACGTCGTGTTGCTATTATCGGCGGTAACCGTATTCCGTTTGCCCGTTCTAACGGTGCTTATGCTAATGTTTCCAACCAAGATATGTTAACAGCGGCCTTAAATGGTTTGGTCGAGCGTTTTAATTTACAAGGTGTACGTGTTGGTGAAGTCGTGGCAGGTGCCGTATTAAAGCACAGCCGTGATTTTAACTTAACCCGTGAGTGTGTATTAAGCACTAAATTATCACCAGCAACCTCTGCTTATGATATTCAACAAGCGTGTGGTACAGGTTTAGAAGCCGCCATTTTAGTGGCCAACAAAATTGCTTTAGGCCAAATCGAATGTGGTATTGCAGGTGGTGTGGACACAACCAGTGATGCACCTTTAGCATTAAATGACGATTTGCGTAAAATTTTACTCGAAATCAACCGTGCTAAAACCAATCAAGATCGTTTAAAAGCAGCGTTAAAAATTCGTCCAAAACACTTAGCACCAGAACAACCCAAAAATGGTGAGCCACGTACTGGTTTAGCAATGGGTGATCATGCTGCGATTACCGCTTTAGAGTGGGGTATTACTCGTGAAGACCAAGATCAATTAGCCTTTAACAGCCATAAAAACATGGCTGCTGCTTATGATCGTGGTTTTTTTGATGATTTAATTACGCCATTCCAAGGTTTAAAGCGCGATAATAACTTACGTAAAGATATTTCCTTAGAAAAATTAGCGACCTTAAAAACCTGTTTTGGTAAAGGTGAAGATGCAACCATGACGCCAGCAAATTCCACACCATTAACCGATGGTGCTTCAGTGGTGTTATTGGCTTCTGAAGAGTGGGCAAAAGAGCGTGGTTTACCAGTATTAGCTTATTTAAGTTTTACTGAAGTAGCTGCTGTTGATTTTGTGCATCAAAAAGAAGGCTTGTTAATGGCTCCAGCTTATGCTGTGCCTCGTATGTTAGAGCGTGCAGGCTTGAAGTTACAAGATTTTGATTATTACGAAATCCACGAAGCCTTTGCTTCTCAAGTATTGTCTACCTTAAAAGCATGGGAAGACGCCAAGTTCTGTAAAGAGCGTTTAGGTTTGAAAAAGCCTTTAGGTAAAATTGATCGTAGCAAATTAAATATCAATGGTTCTTCTTTAGCCGCAGGTCATCCATTTGCAGCAACAGGTGGACGTATCATTGCTACTTTAGCAAAAATGTTAAATGAAAAAGGCAGTGGCCGTGGCTTAGTGTCCATTTGTGCTGCGGGTGGTCAAGGTGTGGTTGCGATTATTGAAAAATAATTAGGCATCTTCCAATCAGTTACCTCTCTTTAAAAAGAGAGGTCACATTAGGTTCTGTTGGTGTTTTGATTGTGGTTCACACGCAAAACATCAACAGAACCTATTCATAAGGATTATTAATACCTAACTCTTGTAAAGCATCAATTTCTAAAGCTTCCATCTCTTCGGCTTCCTCGTCATCAATGTGATCAAAACCTAATAAATGTAAAATACCATGTATGGTTAAATGTGCCCAATGAGCGGTGGCGGTTTTGTGTTGTTCAGTCGCTTCAGCAAGTACAACAGGTACACAAATAATAATGTCGCCTAAAGGTTCTCGTTTTAGCGAGTTTAGGACTTCATCAGGCAAATCACTCGGAAAAGATAATACATTTGTCGGCTTATCTTTGCCACGATATTGTAAATTGAGTGCATGACTTTCTTCTTCATCCACTAAACGAATAGCTACCTCACAAGGTTTAGCATAATTTGCAGCGGCCAACGCTTGTAAAATCCACTCTTTAAAGTCTTTATTTGTGGGTAAAGATTTCTGCTCTGTGGCTTTTTGTAAGGATAAAGTGAGGAGTGATTTAGTCATAACGTTGGCTTCGTGGTGGTGGCGGTGTGACAGGATGTTCTTTGTCCCATGATTCATAGGCTTCAACAATGCGTTGCACTAAATGATGACGTACTACATCTTTAGAGCTAAAACGCGTAATATGAATACCGTCAACATCGGTTAAAATGCGTAAGCAGTGTGCTAAGCCTGACTCATGACCACGTGGTAAATCAACTTGGGTAATATCACCCGTAATCACGGCTCGAGAACCAAAACCCAAACGCGTCAAAAACATTTTCATTTGTTCAGGCGTAGTATTTTGTGCTTCGTCTAAGATGACAAACGCATTGTTTAAGGTACGACCGCGCATATAGGCTAAGGGCGCAACTTCGATCACTTGTTTTTCAATCAGTTTGGCAACACGTTCAAAACCAAGCATTTCATATAAGGCGTCATATAAAGGACGTAAATAAGGGTCAATTTTGTCTGATAAATCACCTGGTAAAAAACCAAGTTTTTCACCTGCTTCGACGGCAGGGCGTACCAATAAAATTCGTTTAATAATATCTTTTTCGAGTTGGTCAACGGCTGCCGCAACGGCTAAATAAGTTTTACCAGTCCCTGCAGGGCCAACCCCAAAACTAATATCATGCTTTAAAATATTTTTGACGTAGTTGGCTTGATTATGTCCGCGTGGGCGAATACCACCTTTGCGGCTATATAACACAGGAAATTTATCGTCAGAATGATCGTCTTCTGTATCATTTGTGAGTGGAGCTTGGCTAGTTTGTAACATAAGATGCACCATTTCTGAGCTAATTTCTGGGCTTTGCGCGGTTTCTTCATACAAGCGTTTTAACAGTTGCTCGCCATGAGTGACATCGTTTAAAGAACCGTGTAATTGAAAATGATAACCACGATGATGAATATGAATTCCCAAACGTTTTTCAATTTGTTTAATGTTTTGATGAAATGCACCGCATAGGGCGTGCAAGCGTTGAGGCTGTTGAGGCTCTAAGTGTAAGTGACGAATGGTTGTGACGCTGCTGTTCAAACGAAAACTCGCTCCTAAAAATATTATTAACAAATTAGGACTTATGCGATTATCGCTTATTTGTTCACATTTCAACCGTTTTCAACGGTTTTATGTTCACCAAACGCGCGCCTGAAGGTGAAACGCGTAAGTCCAGAGTTGTTATTTTTAATA
>NZ_CALETI010000397.1 GCF_937920075.1 uncultured Agitococcus sp. | reverse complement strand
TCCAAAGCATCAGTGAGCCGCGAGTTTTCAACGCTGCATTGTAACTTGACCAATTTGTCGTGCGATATTTTGCTGGGCTATAAGTCTTCATCTCTTTATTTTACAGAATCCCTCAAATCATCGCTATTTGTGCAACAAAGCCACTGGTTAGTCCCAAAGCCTAATCAACAATGGCTTGATGTGGGTTGTGGCAATGGCGCATTTACCCAAATGATAGTAGACCGTTGCGCCCCTAATAGCATAGACGGCATAGACCCAGCCGAAACACAACTTGCTTATGCTCGCAGCTTGCCCCAACTAAGCAACGCCACCTTTCAACAAGGCGATGCCATGAACTTACCCTATCAAAACAACAACTTTGATATTGCAGTCATGCCTTTAGTGATATTTTTTGTGCCCAACCCAGCACAAGGCGTGGCAGAAATGGTTAGAGTGGTTAAGTCGGGTGGCATAGTCACCGCTTATGGGTGGGATTTAATGGGTGGCGGTTTTCCTTATGAAGTGTTACGCCAAGAGCTAAAAATCCGCAATATCAGCGCACCTTTACCGCCAAGCCCTGATGCCAGTAGCCAAGAAAATTTATATCAATAATGGACACAAGCAGGCTTACAACACATTGAACAAAAAGAAATTATTGTCGAGCGCACCTTTAGCAGCTTTGACGAATATTGGTCAATTGTCATGGTTGCCCCCAGTTTAGGTGCAACATTAGCGGCAATGCCTACGGATGATTTATTGGCTTTTAAGGATGCAGTTCGCAATCGTTTAAATATTAACAACAATGGCGAAGTGATTTGTAGTGGTAGGGCAAATGCGGTGAGGGGAGTAGTAGCCTAGAGTTGAATAGTCGTAGATGGGTTGAGGTACAAAACCCATCATCCTCAAAAGGTGGGTTTCCTACGTCAACCCACTCTACAAAAAATAATGGTTAGCAACTAAGTGTAATGTGTATCACTAATTAACTCGCAACACAAACTGAGGATTATCATCGGGTTTTTGATATTGCTCTAAAGTGGTCATATATTGCAAACCTTTGATAATCGAATAGGGCGCACTACGTTGAATAAAGTTGGTTGCCCAAACAGGTTCTTTGCCATTCGGATCAACATAACCCTCAGCTTCCAGTTTTACCTTATTGCCAATAGGCGTCATTTTTAACAACATATCTTCAGCCAACATCCTAATCAATGGCGGTTTTGGCGGAATATAATTCGGCATTGCTTTGACTCTAAAAGTCACATAAGGATGCTTAGCAGAATAAGGTTCAATAATGGTGTGCAAAATCACATCACGATCAGGAATGGTTGGCGGCGCGTTGTGGGCGATATATAAATAATGCTCGGTTTCGCTAACTTTCTTTAACAGTTGAATGTCTTTAATTTGCCAATACCATTTAAAGTAACTATCAAAATCAAACAACACGCGACCAAGCACATCAATAGAAGTATTGAGTGTGGCTTCAACTTTAAACGAACGAAAACGTTTGTCATTTTCTAGTTTGGCATAAGCTTTAATGCCTCGACGAGTATCATCCTTCACAAGACGCCATTCATTACCTAATTGTACGGTAATCTCATCTAAATCATTATCATCATTAGCAAAAGCGTGTGGTATGTGTGTTAAAGAGGTGATTGCCAACAACAAGACCATACTAAATTTTTTAATTTTTGTTATTTGCATTTCTTATAACCTAAGATAAATAATTGAATTATTTTGCGACAAGATAGTAAGGGGAGGCAGAATTAAGTACAAGTGTCATCTGCTTGATTTTAAAAATAAAGATATTTTTTTGTTAAGAAAAGTTTAGCAAACGAGGGGAGGCAGGTGAAGCAGGCCGAGAATACAGCCTGCTTAGTGAGCGTATTAGGCTTGTGGCTCATACCCTAAATTCGGGCTTAACCATTTTTCGGCCATACGCAAATCCCACCCTTTACGCGCTGCATAACTTTCTACTTGGTCTTTATCCAATTTACCGACATTAAAATAGGTACTTTGTGGTAAAGAATAATAAAAACCACTCACCGACGCGGCAGGCCACATGGCAAAGTGTTCGGTTAAACTCATGCCCGCATTGACTTCAGCATCTAATAATTTAAATAACGTGGCTTTTTCGGTATGTTCTGGACAGGCAGGATAACCAGGGGCAGGACGAATACCGACATATTTTTCTTTAATTAACTCTTCGTTGCTGAGGCTTTCATTGGCCTGATAACCCCAATATTGCTTACGCACTCGCTCATGTAAATATTCCGCAAAGGCTTCGGCTAAACGGTCAGCAAGGGCTTGTACCATAATGGCATTATAGTCATCACCCGCATCTCTGTAGGCTCTTGCTTGTTCTTCAGCACCCAAACCAGCAGTCACTGCAAATGCACCGATATAGTCAGGAACTTCGCTAGCTTTAGGCGCAATAAAATCGGCTAAAGAATAATTGGGTTTGCCACTGACTTTGTCACTTTGTTGACGTAAATGATGCAAGGTGTGAATCACTGTTTGGCGTGATTCATCGGCATATACCTCAATATCATCATCATTGACCTGTGCGGCAGGCCAAAAACCAATCACACCATTGGCGGTTAATAATTTTTCACCAATTAATTTATCTAACAAGGCTTGGGCATCGTTGTATAAACGAGTTGCTTCAACACCAACGACTTCATCTTTTAAAATGGCAGGGAACTTACCAGCCAAACTCCATGTGATGAAGAAAGGTGTCCAGTCAATATAAGGACGAATATCGGCTAAAGGCACATCTTTTAACACGGTCACACCCAATTGTTTGGGTTTGGGTGGTGTGTAGTTAGCCCAATCGTGTTGATATTTTTCGGCAATAGATTGTGCGTAACTGAGTTTAGCGGCTTTAGGTTGACGGTTGGCATGACGCTCACGCACTTCAGCATATTCGGCACGACGTTCAGCAACAAAAACAGGTTTCATTTCTGGCGAGAGTAGGGAAGTCGCCACACCCACAGCGCGTGAAGCGTCAGTCACATAAATCACACCATCATTATGATATTGCGGGTCAATTTTTACTGCAGTATGGGCTTTCGAGGTGGTTGCACCACCGATCATCAGTGGAATGTTAAAGCCTTGACGCTGCATTTCACGCGCAACATACACCATCTCGTCTAAGCTAGGAGTAATCAAACCCGACAAGCCAATAATATCGACTTTTTCTTTCATGGCGACATCAAGGATTTTTTCGCAAGGCACCATCACCCCTAAATCAACAATGTCATAACCATTACAACCCAAGACCACACCAACAATATTTTTGCCAATATCGTGAACATCGCCTTTAACCGTGGCCATTAAGATTTTACCTTTGGATTGGCCAACGACTTTTTCGGCTTCAATGTAGGGATTGAGCCATGCCACCGCTTGTTTCATCACCCGTGCCGATTTCACCACTTGTGGCAAAAACATTTTACCTGCGCCAAACAAATCACCCACCACGTTCATACCAGCCATTAAAGGCCCTTCAATCACGTCTAAGGGGCGTTTGCTTTGTAAACGGGCTTCTTCGGTGTCTTCGTTAATAAAGGTGGTAATGCCTTTAACGAGCGCATATTCCAAACGTTTTTCAACCGATTGATTCCGCCATTCTAGAGTTTCAGGCGCAGCGTTATCGTTGGTTTTGCCATGTTCACGGTATTTATCAGCAATGGCTAACAGTTTTTCGGTGGCTTCATTACCGCTTTCACCTTGATTGCGGTTAAGAATCACGTCTTCAACGGCATCTTTTAATTCAGCAGGAATATCGTCATAAATCGCGAGTTGTCCCGCGTTAACAATACCCATAGTCATGCCTTGTTTAATACAGTGATATAAAAACACCGCATGAATCGCTTCGCGGACTGGTTCGTTACCACGGAATGAGAACGACACGTTAGAAACACCACCCGAAATCATTGCATGGGGTAGGTTTTGTTTAATCCAACCAGTCGCCTCAATAAAGTCCACGGCATAGTTGTTGTGTTCTTCAATACCTGTTGCGACGGCAAAAATGTTCGGGTCAAAAATAATATCTTCTGCTGGAAAGCCAACTTCATCAACCAAGACACGATAAGAACGCTCGCAAATTTCACGTTTACGTGCAGCGGTATCGGCTTGGCCTGTTTCATCAAAAGCCATGACAATAATGGCTGCACCATAACGGCGGCACAGCTTGGCTTTTTGCACAAACTCTTCGTGGCCTTCTTTCAGCGAAATGGAGTTAACAATCGGTTTGCCTTGTACACATTTTAAACCTGCCTCAATGATTTCCCACTTGGAGGAGTCAATCATAATCGGCACACGCGAAATGTCGGGTTCAGAGGCAATCAAGTTCAAAAAAGTGACCATTGCCGCTTGCGAATCCAACATGCCTTCGTCCATGTTGATGTCGATAATTTGCGCGCCACTTTCAACTTGTTGTCGTGCCACATCTAAGGCTTCGGCATAGTTTTGTTCACGAATCAAACGCGCAAACTTTTTTGAGCCTGTCACGTTGGTACGTTCACCGACGTTAACAAATAATGAGTCTTTGGTGATGTTATAGGCTTCTAAACCTGATAAACGACAAGCGGGTTCAATCTCAGGAATAACGCGAGGTGCAAGGTCTTTTACGGCATTATAAATGGCCGAAATATGGTCGGGTGTAGTACCACAACAACCCCCAACAATGTTGACTAAACCACTTTGGGCAAATTCACCAACCATTGCCGCAGTTTCAGCAGGGGTTTCGTCATATTCACCAAAGGCATTAGGCAAGCCCGCATTAGGGTGCGCAGAAACGAAAATATCGGCTTTTTCGCTTAATTCTTTAATGTAAGGGCGCATTGCATCTGCACCCAACGCACAGTTAAAACCAATACTTAATAAATCCCCATGACGCACGGAGTTCCAAAAAGCTTCAGCAGTTTGACCCGATAAAGTACGGCCAGACGCATCGGTAATCGTGCCAGAAATCATCACAGGTAAAATAGTGCCTGTGTCATCAAAATATTTTTGTACGGCAAACAAGGCCGCTTTACAGTTTAGGGTGTCAAAAACGGTTTCAATTAACAAAATATCTGCGCCACCATCGACTAAGCCTTTGGTTGCTTCAACATAGTTTTCGACTAACTCATCAAAGGTGACATTACGATAAGCAGGATTATTGACATCAGGCGAAATAGAGCAAGTCCGTGACGTTGGGCCAAGTACGCCAGCAACAAAACGTGGTTTTTCGGGCGTTTTTGCACTCCACGCTAAGGCGACTTGTTTGGCCAAACGCGCTGCTTCCACATTTAACTCATACACCAACGCTTCCATATGGTAGTCAGCTTGTGAGACTTGGGTGGAGTTAAACGAGTTGGTTTCTAAAATGTCTGCACCTGCCGCACAATAGGCATCATGAATTTCGGCAATGACATTTGGCTTGGTTAAGACTAATAAATCGTTATTACCTTTGACATCATCTGGCCAATCGGCAAAACGTGACCCACGATAATCAGCTTCTTGTAATTTATAACGCTGAATCATAGTGCCCATCGCACCATCAATAATCAAAATGCGTTGTTTTAAAGCATCTTTTAATAAGTCAGAACGAGAAGCTGTCATGGTGTATATCTATCAGTCATTAAAACGAGGGCAGCTATTTTAACAAAAATGTCTTCATTTCGCACAAAACAATTATTAATCCTGAGCTAATTACTAGGTTATTAAAAATCAGGTATAATCGGGCAAAATTTTCTATTCCGAGAAGGTTATGAGCAATCTAAACATTAACATTACTGAATCTGCCCAAGCTTATTTGCGTGAATTATTAGCAAAACAAAATAGTGAAGGCATTGGCGTGCGTATTTTTGTTGAAAATGCAGGCACTCCTAAAGCCGAATGTTGTATGGCTTATTGCACCCAAGGTGAAGAGCAAATTGATGATATTCGTTTGCCAATGGAGGGTTTTCCTGCCTATATCGAATTTAAAAGCTCTCCTTATTTAGAAGATGCCGTAATTGACTACAACAAAGACCGTTTTGGTGGTCAATTAACCTTTAAAGCACCCAAATCTAAAGTCCCTTTATTGGGTGAAAATAGTTCACTCGAAGAGCGTATTAACCATGTGTTGTTTAGCGAAATCAATCCTAGCTTAGCCGCACACAATGGTAATGTTAGCTTATTAGAAGTGTATGAAGACACCGAGCATGGTTTAACCGCCGTATTAAAATTTGGTGGCGGTTGTCAGGGGTGTTCAGCCGTTGATATGACCTTAAAACAAGGTGTAGAAACGACCTTAAAAGCGAATATTCCAGAATTGCAACGTGTGACTGATAGTACCGACCACAGTCAACGTGATAACGCCTATTTTAAATAATTCTTTAGGGGCAACCCTTGTGGTTGCCCTTTAATTTCTCTTATCTTTCTCTTTTAACAGTTTTTTGCCTGTTAAAATCTCCGAAACACCAAAACCAAAAAATATTAACGCCATTCCCCACATACCAAATAAATCAAACATGGCTGCACCACGAGTACCATTGAGTTCGCCTAAATCAATCCCATGTTTTTCGGCATCAAGGCCAATATAAATCATGGCAGGAGCCATTAAGACTAAAAAAATACCTAAAATCATTCTAAAAATAGCCATGTGGTTTTCTCATTATATTGATTGGTAGGGGCAACCCTTGTGGTTGCCTTTCATGCCTCGTAGTTAGCTTTTATTTTTGAGTCTTCCTATGCTAAACAGCTTGCCTTAGAGGTGCAACTATCGTCACAGGTGGTGGTGTAACAGGGGCTGCTTTAGCTTTAACAGGATTAACAATAAAATTTGTACCTAATAATATCAGCGTCACGCCTAACACCTTACGAATCGCACGCTCAGGCAAGCGAGAGCTTAATAATGTGCCCACAATAATTGCAGGAATAGAACCCATTAATAACAACATTAATAAATGGGTATCAACATTGCCAGCTTTTAAATGTCCCAAACCAGCAACAAGAGTTAACAACACTGCATGAGCAACATCAGAGCCAATAATCCGAATCATGGGTAGTTTAGGAAACAACAACACTAAGGCCATAATGCCAAATGCACCTGCACCAACTGACGATAAAGTGACAAAAAAGCCTAAAAATATGCCCATTAACACTACCCAACCTTTATGTTTGAGTACAACTTGGCTATGTTCATCAGCACTTAATGCTTCACCAGCAACATCATGTTGGTGACGATTAAAAAAAGCTTCAATTTTTTGTCTAAAAACAATAGAAATGCCTGTTATAACTAACATTCCGCCCAAAATAATCGTTAACAGCTTTTTGTATTCTTTAGCACCACCCATAAAATGCTCTAAAGCCCATGTGGTTGCTAAAGAAGCTGGGATACTGCCTAAACCTAACCAGAACACAATCGGCCAAACAATATTCAGTTTTTTGGCATGCACTAAAGAGCCACAAAATTTAGAAATAGCGGCATACAATAAATCTGTACCAATGGCGATATGTGGTTCAACCCGTAAAAAACTAATGAGAATGGGCGTCATTAATGAGCCACCGCCCACACCTGTTACCCCAACACAAAAGCCAACGACTAAGCCAGCTAAAATAAAATAAAAATCAGGCATGATTAAAAAAGTCTATTTTTGTAAAGAGCGGCTACTGTAACCAATTTCTTATATTGCTAAAATAATTTTTAGCTATATGCTTATAACTAGATGGTATATAGAGAAAAGGTAAAAACGATGAAGTTACAGCAGTTACGTTATATTTGTGAGGTTGCCAGTCATGAACTGAATATCTCCACCGCTGCACAAAATTTATTTACCTCTCAACCGGGAGTCAGTAAACAAATTAGATTGTTGGAAGATGAGTTGGGCGTAGAAATTTTTACCCGTAGTGGCAAACATTTAACGCAAATTACCCCAGCAGGGCAAGAAGTTTTAAAGATAGCACATGAAATTCTGCGTCAGGTAGAAAATATTCGTCAGGTGGGCGAGGAATATAGTAATCCGTATATGGGAAGATTAGCGATTGCTACCACGCACACCCAAGCACGTTATCGTTTACCACCTGTGATTGAACAATTTAGAAAACGATATCCTGAAGTGAGTTTGCATTTACAGCAAGGCACACCGCAACAAATTGCTCAAATGGCCTCTTCAGGATTAGTAGATTTTGCCATTGCTACCGAAGCAATGGAGCACTTTAATAACCTGATTTTATTGCCGTGTTATCGTTGGAATAGATCGGTGGTTGTGCCAAAAAATCATCCACTCACTAAATTGCCACAACTCAGCTTAGAAGCAATTGCCCAATATCCAATTGTGACTTATGTCTTCGGGTTTACAGGTCGTTCACAACTTGATGATGCTTTTAGCCAACACGGTTTAACGCCTAAAGTGGTATTTACGGCAACAGACGCAGACGTTATCAAAACCTATGTTAAGTTAGGTATGGGGGTGGGAATCATTGCCCACATGGCCTATGAACCACATATTGATACAGATTTGGTCGCCTTAGATGTGAGCCATCTTTTTGCATCAAGTACCACCAAAATTGCTTTTAGAAAGGGCATGTGGTTGCGGAGTTTTATGTTTGATTTTATGGCTGCTTTTGCGCCTCATTTAACCAGAGCACGAGTAGAAGCAGCAATTTTGGCAGAAACGACAGAAGAGCGAGAGCAAATTTTTGCCAAGGTTGAGTTGCCAGTTTTGTAGATTTTCCTTCGACTTCGTTTAGGACACATACGGTGGCTGAGCGAAGTCGAAGCCAAATTCTATAAAAAGTCTAAATCTTGACTATTATTCATTAATTCTTTGAGTTCTTCTTTTTCATTAGTCGTGGCATTGAGCACTTCTTTAACAAACTTTAAATACACGGTATAAATGGTTTGGCTACCATCATCTTGGCTCACCACAAAAAACGGCGCACGGTCAACGCCAAGTTTTTTTGCTAATTGCATACCTGCTGATTCAGGGTCACGCTCATCAGCCACTAAAATTTCATTCATAAATTTTAATTGGTCATCAGCTTCCATTTTTGCCAACACTTCACCACATTTTTTGCAAGGCGAGCCATCTGCTAAAATCTTTTTGACCATTGTAATGTGCATTATAAAATCCTCATTATTTAAATCCTCCCCAACCCTCCTTTACAAAAGGAGGGAATTCCCCCTTTCATAAAGGGGGCTAGGGGGATTTTATTACTTAATATTTACCGCATGTAAACCACATTCTTTCTTTGTGGCTTCTTCCCACCACCAGCGACCTTCACGCTCGTGTTGGTTTGGTAAAATAGCGCGTGTACAAGGCTCACAACCAATGCTAGTAAAGCCTTTTTCGTGTAAAGCATTATAAGGCACTTCGTTACTACGAATATAATCCCACACTTGAGCCGAAGACCAGTTAGACAAAGGATTAAACTTAATTAATTGTTTGCCAGCACCACTAAACGCAGCATCAGCTTGTACCACAGGCACAGCTAAACGTGTACCGGGGCTTTGGTCTTTACGTTGACCTGTAATCCATGCATCTAAAGTCGCTAACTTTTTCTTTAATGGCGCAACTTTACGTACGGTACAGCACTCTTTATGGTCATCAGCATAAAAGCTAAACAAACCTTTAGCATTGACCATTTCTTGCACTTGTGCAGATTCAGGAAAACAAATTTCGATATTGACTTTATAGTGATTGCGTACTTTTTCAATAAATTGATAAGTTTCAGCGTGTAAACGACCCGTATCTAAGCTAAATACACGAAATGGCTTGCCCAATTTAGCGGCCATATCAATCAATACAACATCTTCTGCACCACTAAAAGAAATAGCAACATCAGGAAAGTTCTCTAAAGCAAGTGCTAAAATTTCTTGAGGGGTTTTTTCTTCATAATCAGTTGCCCATTGTTGAGCATTGGCATGAGTAATGGTCATGGCTGTTCCTCTATATGTTCGGAAATGGCTAAAAGCTGTTGTACACAGCAATCGTGAAAAACTCTAATTCTAACAGCATTTAGTGATTGCTTGCAGCATTCTATTAAAAACGCTACAGTTCGCCTGTTTTTTAGAGTCTAGAAAAAAGCCTAAAAAATTAACTTTATTACTTAATCACGTGGAGACAACGATGGAAATCGTGTGTTTAGACTTAGAAGGGGTATTAGTCCCCGAAATTTGGATTAACTTTGCTAAAAAAACAGGCATCAAAGCCTTAGAAGCAACAACACGCGATATTCCAGATTATGACGTGTTAATGAAGCAACGTTTAGCTATTTTACAAGAACGTATTATGCAAAATACTCAAAAAATCAGTGCCTCTATGGTTGATACGATTGAGCCAGTTTTAGTTCATGGTCATGCTCGTTTGAACGCTGAGGAGCTGGCAGGAAGAACAGAAAATAATCGCGTGGTGAATTTTGCTGCACCAAAAAATTTATTAGGTCAAATAGTTCCGGTGAAAATAACAGCACATAGAATTACGACTTTACGAGGTGAATGGATAGGAGAATCCTTATGAGAATTGAAGAAGATATTAAGCTGGATTTTAAAGATGTATTGATTCGCCCTAAACGCAGCACTTTAAAATCGCGTTCCGAAGTGAATTTAGTAAGAGAATATCGTTTTAAATATTCCCCTTATCAATGGGAAGGTGTTCCTATTATTGCTTCTAATATGGATCATACAGGCACTTTTGCCATGGCCTCTGTTTTTGCAAAACATAAAATGATGGTCGCATTAGATAAATTTATTTCTCCTAGTGAT
>NZ_CALETI010000396.1 GCF_937920075.1 uncultured Agitococcus sp. | reverse complement strand
TCAACGGTTTTATGCTCACAAAACGCGCTAATTTTGGCAAAATGCGTAAGTCCTAATCTTCTAAAATACAAAAAGGCTTCACGCTAACCATGAAGCCTTTTTTAAAGTAAAGACTAGGCTCTTACGAGATTAATAGCCTAAGTCTTGATCATCCATTTGATCATCATATGGATAACCTGTTCCCATTGTACCACTGGTCATTGGGCCAATTGGTGCATTTGGTGCGCCAGCTGGACGTGGGTTACGGGATGGAACAACAGTAGAAATTGCGTGTTTGTAAACCATTTGGCTAACTGTGTTTTTTAATAACACAACATACTGGTCAAAAGATTCAATTTGACCTTGTAATTTAATGCCATTAACCAAGAAAATAGACACAGGAATACGCTCTTTACGCAGAGCATTTAAAAACGGGTCTTGTAAGGTTTGCCCTTTAGACATGATTCGTCTCCACTGCCAAAACGGCAGATAAAATTTAATTAGTGCAAAAAACAAAATAAAAACAGAGTGCCGTTAGCCGCTTAATACAAATCTTTTTAATTACTCGGACAACCCCACTCTAAGGCAATTGAAAGTCAATTAAACCTGCTGCTCATTTTCGGCTAAATATAATTTTTCTCAAGCATTTTTGTAGGACAATCCAAGCATCTTCTGTATCAAGCTGGTGAACATCGTGTTCTAAACTACGCAACCATGTATGTTGACGTTTGGCTAACTGACGCGTTGCCACAATACCACGAAAACGCATCTCGTCAAAATCATATTGTTTTTCTAAATATTCCCAAACTTGACGATAACCCACTGAGCGCATAGAGGGTAAGTCTAAGTTTAAATCTTCCCGTTGTTTTAAACGTATTACTTCATCAATAAAACCTTGCTCTAACATTTTATCAAAACGTAATTCAATACGTTGATGCAAAATTTCTCTGGCTTTTGGCAATAAGGCAAACTGATAATATTGAAATGGCAATTCTTCTCGTTGTTGTTGTGCATGCCATGTTGATAAAGGCACACCCGTCACATAATAAACTTCTAAGGCACGTTGTAAACGTTGGGCATCTGTCGGCTTTAAACGCTGTGCGGTGATGGGGTCAACTTGTACCAATAATTGATGAATAGCAGGCCAACCTTGCTCTTGTGCTTGTAATAAGATTTTTTGTCTGATTTCTTCATTGGCTTGCGGCAAATTGGCTAAACCATCCTTAAAAACTTTAAAATATAACATCGTTCCCCCCACTAATAAGGGGATTCGTCCTTGTTGGTGAATCTCTGCAATATGTGCTAAAGCATCACTTCTAAAATCTGCTGCGGAATAAGGTTGGGCTGGATCACGAATATCAATTAAGCGGTGGGGTGCTAATGTTAACTCTGACTGAGTGGGTTTTGCTGTACCAATATCTAAACCTGTATACACCATACTAGAGTCAACAGAAATAATTTCTACAGGAAACTCTTGTGCCAAGCGAATTGCTAAATCTGTTTTGCCACTTGCAGTAGGCCCCATTAATAAAATAACGGGTTTATTTTCTGATTCAACAAATAAATTTTGCATTAATTAAAATTCTCTCAATTTCAAAGCTGTATAAAATACAGACAACATCACATTTTTTCGGACTTAATCATCATGATATAATTGCGATTACAATCAAGTCGTATTACATTAACTCCATTGAACAAGTATCAAGCGATATACGCCATAAACCAACAATTTTCGCAGATACTCATAGAATAAAACACTATAACAACACCTAAAAGTGCCTAAAGTGCCTTTTAAATATGGGATAACTTATCCATGACTCGCCTTAAGTTTCTAGCATTAAGTATCAGCTTATTTACTGCAGCTTGCTCACCACATCGCTTAATTGGCAATCAAATCAACCATTTTTCACAAGAAAACGTGTTACCCGTTGTCATGGCCAGTGATGATATCACGATGGTTTGTCATGCTAACGAAACCAATACGCCATT
Organism: uncultured Agitococcus sp.; assembly: GCF_937920075.1. Taxonomy (GTDB): domain Bacteria; phylum Pseudomonadota; class Gammaproteobacteria; order Pseudomonadales; family Moraxellaceae; genus Agitococcus. The sequence goes on along the minus strand of NZ_CALETI010000396.1, from coordinate 12,899 downwards.
ATTAATGTCATTTAATAAATTTGGCGTTGATAGTAGCCTGTTATTAGCAATGGGTTACTCTGGAGCAGCTACTTGTTTAGATGTTGAAGCTCATGAAAAACAAATCTGGTCAGCTCTTGCCGAGCGTCAAGGTTTAGTAAATATGGCTCAAGATGCTCGTATCGCTCAACAATTACTCAACCGCGATGCAGGCAAACGACAAATTTTAGCTTATCAAAACATGGCAAGCTACTTTAAACAAAATTATCAATACGAAATTGGCGAAGGCCAATGCCCAACAATTAAAGAAGATCGTGAACAATTGTTGTTAATTGTTGGCGCAACAGCTGCTTTACAGGCATTAAAAAATGACGTTGCTTCGGGACGCTTAATTAACTTTGATATGAGTATTCCTGCAAAAGTTGGCCGCGCGATGAGTTGTGTGGATAACGAAAAATGGTGGGGAGAACCTCAAGCCATTCAAGCTGGTCTAAAAGTTATCTTACCTAAAGATGCAGCTGAAGAACAACAAGCATGGCAAAAACTTCAAGATGCTACCGATATTGGTTTGCAAACAGGCGTTCGTTTAGCTCATGCAACTTATGCAGCAATTGCTAGCATTAAAGGTCGTGATGATTATTTGCGTGATGCACTCAAACGTTTTGAAGCTCTTCCAGAAGCCACTTTAAATACACAGTATAAATTACTCAACCAAATCGCTGCCTTACAAGTACGTCAAGTTGCTAATATGTATTGGGTTAAAAACGAAGGACGTCGCGCCCCTACCGAAAACTTTAGTCAATTTTGGGATGAAAAAGCTAAACCATCAGCCACAGTCAATCAATTACTTGATGAATTATAAGGATACAAACATGATGGTTTCCTTATCTCGTATTGTGCGTTGTGGTTTAATAGCCGCAAGTGCTATCGGCCTATCCGCTTGCTCAAAAGATCAAATTTTGGGCAATCATATTCGTCAATTCACCTTAGACCATGCCTTACCAGTTATCTTAAAAACTGATGATGTGCCAATGATTTGTAATGCCAATGATGGTTTAGCACCTTTAGTCATGGCCTATGGCAGATTTAATGTTGAAATTGATTTAATGATGGGGTTTGGTTTTGCAGGTTCTTCTATTTGCACCGAAAATCAAGCCGTTGAAAAAGAATTATGGTCTGCTTTAGCCGAAAGACAAGGTTGGACTGATGTTGCGATTGATGCGCGTATTAGTCAGCAACTTCTCAATAAAGAAGCTGCACTAAAACAGCTTAAAGCCTACCAACACAGTGTAAATTATTTCAAGAACGAATATGGCTATGAGCTAGGCGAAGGTAAATGCCCTAAGTTTAAATATGAAGTTGATGAGCTATTGCTCTTTGTTGGTGCTGTCAGTGCTTTACAAGCCTTACAAAATGACGTTGCTTCAGGCAGATTAGTTAATGTGGACATGGGGATTCCTCCCAAAATTGTTCATGCCATGGAGTGTTTAGACAATCAAAAATGGTGGGGATTTCCACAATCCTTACAAGCAGCTTTAATTGTTGTTTTACCTGAAAGTGAAGAAAAACAAGCTGAAGGTTGGCGAAAATTACAAGAAGCGGTAGATATTGGCTTAAAAGATGGGATGCGTCTAGGTCATGCCACCTATGCTGTTGTTGCGTATATTAAAGGCCGTGAAGATTATTTGCGTGATGCGCTAAAACGCTTTGAGGCTGTTCCTAGCGACAAAATCAATCCAGACTATAAGTTACTTGATGCGATTGCTGAAAAACAAATTCGGCATTTAGCTAATCGCTTGTGGATGCAAAAAGAAGGCCGCCGCGCACCAACTGAGGGGTATAGTGACTTTTTAGATGAAAAAAGACAACCAGACCCTAAACTGGATGGTTTATTAGACGATATTTAGGCTAAATTTGGACTTATGTCTAGTGTGCATAAGTCCTTTCCCCCAAACTTTGCAAAGTCTCTAACATCGCTGCCAACAGTCCTTGTCTATCGCCAAGATACCGTTGATAAAAACTGGAATGCAAAATTGCAGCCGTTCCCTGAACTAACGCCCAACCCGCTGTTAAATAATCACGTGGGGTCATGCTACTATTCTGCTCTTTTAAATAGCGAGCAACAATAGGTAATGCTTGTCGTAAATAACTTTTACGAATAAAGTATAAACGTGCAAAATAAGGTCTTAATGTTCGTCTTGTTGCTGCTAATTTATTTTCTAAACGTTCAAATAATAAATGCTTTTCGGGGGTTGCCAATCTAAAACTAAAATAAGCTTGGGCAACTTGATGAATATCGTCTGTTTTTACCGCATCATTCATTGTCATTGCTAACTCTTGTTCGTAAGCAATCAACACATGTAAAATTAATTCATCTTTACTTTGAAAATGTTTATAAATTGTCCCTTTTGCAATACCAACTCGTTCAGCAATCATTTCTATCGTAATAGCTTCGTCACCAAGCTCCAATAATAAATGCTCTGTCGCATCTAAAATAGCTTGCTCACGGGCTCTAAAAGCGATTGCACGTTGAGTCATATATTTATTCCAAATAAACGTCCAAAATTTGCGCTGGTTATTTGTGCTATTTCTTCAAAATGAAGCCCTCGCACTTCCGCCACTGCTTTAGCTACTGCTGGCAAATAACGAGGTTCATTTTTTTTACCTCGATACGGGACAGGTGCTAAATACGGCGAATCTGTTTCAATTAATATTCTGTCTAAAGGTACTTTTGCTGCAACTTCTCGCAATTCTTTGGCATTAGCAAAGCTGACAATGCCCGAAAAAGAAATGTAAAAGCCTAAATCTAAAGCTGCTTTTGCCGTATCCCAATCTTCGGTAAAACAATGTAAGACACCTTGTTCTGCTTGATGCGCTTTTAACAAATCAATCGTATCTTTTCTTGCTTCGCGAGTATGGACAATTAAGGGTTTGGCGCATTGTTTACTCGCCAAAATATGAGTGATAAAGCTTTGCTGCTGAACAGCCGCTTGCTCAGGATGATAATGATAATCTAAACCCGTTTCGCCAATAGCCACGACTTTAGGATGTTTTGCTAATTGACACAACAACTCAACCGTTGGCTGTTGATTCGCTTCTGCCACATCGGAAGGATGCACACCAACGGACATGGATACGTCACTATATTGCTCAGTAAACGCAGATAAAACAGGATAGTCGTCTAGTTCTACACTCACTGTTAAAAAATGACTCACGCCCTGTTCTCTTGCTGCTTGTAAAGCAAGAGCCAAATTTCCTTGATAAGCTTGTAAATCTAATCGGTCTAAATGGCAATGCGAATCTATAAACATTGATTTATTTCTTTACAAAGTAAATGTTGGTTTGTCTGATTGCAACGAACCACCTAATTGGGCTTCAATTTTACGGCGAATATTATCACCTTCAATGCCTGCTAAAGCTAAGGCAAAACCTGCCAAACGATTCCCATGTGTACGGTGGTTAACCCATACCACTTTTGATGTTAATGGCATTCTTTCGGTTTCATCAGGCAAAATAACGACTGCGAATAACTCATCGCCCAATTTTGGTATTTTCATGGTCGGAATAAAGATTGCCCCACCTTTCATAAAAGGCATATAACTGGCATATAGTTGTGCTTTATCTTTAAATTGCAGGGTTTGAATACCTGCACCTCGCGGTAATCCCATTTTATTCACCTATTATCAAATAGTGTAGTGTTCAGGCGACACGTAATGAAAACCAAAGATTTTCTAAAATTAAATTAGCTTGAATATTTGCTGCAATTAAACGCAAACCTTCTAAGCATTGTTGTTGTAATGCAATAATTTGCTGCGCTGATAAGCACTCAGCCATGCTGTTGATTATAGGCAATAAATCACTATTTTTAATAGCCTGTTGTTGGCCTAATTTGCTAAATAACACATCTGAAAACAGCAATTGTAGCATTTTTAATTGTTGCTCTGGTTCTAATTGCTTATGAAACGATTGTAAGGCCAGCAATGCTGTTTGCTTTTGCTGTAATACGGCCAAAATTGCTTTGGCTAATACGTGGCGTTGCTCAAGCCATGATTGATCTTGTAAGGCTAATGCCGCTAATGGCGCACCTGCACTAAGGGCAAGCAGCAAATCTGCCTGTTGTGCTTGTTTTAATTGTTTGCCTAACCAAACTTTAGCTTGAGCTAGATCAGGCACTACAAAATTAAATTGTTGGCAACGACTGCGAATAGTTGCTAATAAACTCAGTGGCTGCTCTGTTAATAAGATAATTGCGGTATTTTTTCCTGCCTCTTCCAAGTTTTTTAATAAACTGTTGGCGGCATTGGTATTTAAAGTATCAGCATGATGAATCACCGCCACCCGATAACCATTAAGTTGTGCTGATTTGTTCAAAAAATCTAACAATTCACGAATTTGATCAACTTTAATCACTTGGCTAGTTTTGCCTTTATCATCGACTAATTGAGCGACCAAACGATAATCTGGATGACTTTGCGCCTGCCATAATTGACAACTTTTACACAAACCACACGCGCCATCTGACTGAGGTTGTTGACACAATAGCCATGCGCTCATCACTTGGCTAAATTCAAACAAACCAACACCTTGCACACCACTAAAAATAAAGGCATGAGGCAAAGTTTGACGCGCACGGCTTTGCACTAAAATTTGCCAAATAGCCTGCTGCCAAGGGTAAACTGTGTTCATAAAGTATGAATCGCAACTAAATGTGCCAAGACTTGTTTTACTTGTGCTTGAACTTGTTCAACACTCAAACTAGCATCAATACGTCGATAACGTTGCGGATAGGTTTCTGCACGTTGGGCATATACAGCGCGAACACGTTGAAAAAAATCAACTTTTTCTTGCTCAAAACGATCTAGCTGTTGGCGGGCTGCGGCTCTTGCCAAACCTATTTCTACAGGCGCATCTAGCCAAAAGGTAATATTGGGTTGCAAGTCACCCTGTACCATATTTTCTAATAAGGCTATTTCGGCAACAGGTAATCCGCGCCCACCACCTTGATAAGCATAACTTGCATCGGTAAATCTGTCAGAAATCACCCACTTTTTATGTTGTAATGCTGGTTTAATCACCTGAGAAATGTGTTGTGCGCGCGCTGCAAACATCAATAATAACTCGGTATGATAAGCCATTTTTTCCTCATCTTTACTCAATAATAAATGACGAATTTTTTCGGCTAAAGGTGTGCCACCAGGTTCACGCGTACAGACAAAAGGCACATGATGCTCTTGCAAATAAGCCTGAATAAAATTTAAAACGGTGCTTTTACCAACCCCTTCCGTACCTTCTAAACTAATAAAAACAGGCATGTTATCTTCTCTCTCGACGGGTTTGTAAATAGTCAGCAACTGCTTGATTATGTGCAGCTAAGGAGTCACTAAAGGTATGCTCACCACTGCCATCACCCTTGGCCACAAAATATAAAGCTTGAGTTTTTGCAGGCTGTAACGCGGCCTCAATCGCTGCTTTACTAGGCAAAGCAATAGGAGTTGGCGGTAATCCATTGATTTTATAAGTATTATACGGCGTATAAGTTAATAAATCACTTTTACGAATATTACCATTATAATTGTCACCCATGCCATAAATCACGGTTGGATCAGTTTGTAAGCGCATTCCTATCCGTAAACGATTAATAAATACACCAGCAATCAATGGCCGTTCCGCTGCTGCACCCGTTTCTTTTTCAACAATAGACGCCATAATTAAGGCTTCGTAAGGTGTTTTATACGGCAAATTTTCGGTTCTATTTTGCCAAGCCTTGTTTAAGATTTTTTCTTGTTGTTGATATAAACGTTTTAACACTTTTAAATCTGTATCATCAAGCGCGAAAATATAAGTATCAGGTGCAAATAAACCTTCTGGATGTTGTATTGGTACTCCCAACATTGCTAATACTTCAACATCACTTTTGCCAAGTAAGGTTTGTTTGATCTCTGAATTTTTTTCAATTTGCTGACGAAGCTGCTTAAACGTTGTTCCTTCAATGACGGTGATTTTGGTCATTACCAATCCTTCACCTTTACTCAATTGTGTTAACAAACGTACTAAAGAAATCGGCTGCTTAAATAAATATGTACCTATTTGTAAGTTTTTAGGGGCATTAACTTTTAAATAGGCTTTAGCCAATAAAGCACTTGGCAGCAACTGATCTTTTTCTAATTGTTGAAGCACTTGGCTATAACTACTGCCTTTTTCTATTGAAATCTTATAACCCGTACTCGGCATTGCTAAAGCACTAAATAATCCCTGATACAACCATAAACTAACAGCCAATATCACCACTATTAACGATGCAAAAACGACTTTAAGGTAATTTTTTTTAACGGTGTTATTTTTTTGCGAAATCGTTTTTTTAGTCGTCACTCGTGGCTTTTTCTCTGCTTGCTGAGTTGGTTTAGTACGACTTTTACTGCTATTGCTTCGAGCTTTAGTCTGAGTTTCACTAGACTTAGTTTTAGAATTGCGTGGTGTTTTGGGTACTTGTTCAGACATAATGTAATAAACTTTGTAATTGTTGCGTCACAGGATTCTGTGCAAAGGTTTTTTCAGCAAGCCGTTTAACAGGCCAAATACCATATAAACTATTGCAAAAAAACACCTCATCAGCCGTTAACATATCGCTTGGTGATATGTTGATGATTTGTGTTGGCAATAAAATTTGTTGCGCCAAAGATAACAAATGACGACGCATAACTCCATCTACACCTGATAGATCTAAACGAGGTGTTTGTAACTGACCATTTTTTATAATAAATAAATTACTAAAAACGCCTTCAATGACATAGCCTTGCTCATTACAAACAATCGCTTCAGGAAAAGATGTTTGTGCCAATTCTTGACGTAACAAAACTTGCTCTAAACGATTAAGATGCTTTAAACCTGCTAACAACTTTCCACAAGACAATTGCTGCTGCAAAAAATCGGTATCAATACCTTGTTGATAATGTTGTGGATGATGATGACTCGGATAAGCATAAAAATAACAATGGGTCTGCTGATTGGCTTCGGGTAAATAACCTCTGCCCCCCACACCACGACTGACAATAATCTTAGCTATACAATCCGGATACAATGCCATAAACCGCAAAAAATCTTCTTGCCACTGAGCCAAATTTTGACAATCAATCAATAATCGTTGGCAACCTTGCTCCAAACGTTGCCAATGAAGGTCTATTAAACTCGCCTGTCCTTGACGAATGGCAATTGTTGAAAACAAGCCATCACCATAATTAAAGGCTCTCTCAGTCAGAGATAAGGTTTGTATAGCTTGGCCATTTAACCAACACGCTAACATATTGTTCTCCAAAACCTTTTCATTACCATGCTCAGTTAATGTCATATTTTGTTGCAAAATTGCGATGCAGCACACAGCTTTTAAGTCTATTCTTTGAACAGTCAACTTTTATCTATCAATCAATGTTTAACTAATATACATTTGCAATTTTAATAAGGTATTACTTTATATTTTTTAGATAATTTATTGATTTTTAAATAAATTAAAAATTTTACAAAAGCCATCATTTAGGGTATTTTAGCACATCTGCTTGTGGCCAAAAACAGGGATAGTAACTCTAGAGGGTATTTAATAATGATTAACAAGCTCTACAAAACTGCGTCTTTAGTTCCTTCAGTTGATTTACCAATTGACGCATCGACAGAACATTTAGAATTACGTCTATTGCCTTATTGGTCTGGTGTTAAACACTTTCGTACTAACGCCCTATTTAATCACCATACACCCCAAGATTATTACTGGCAAATTTTACGGCACAACCAAAACCCAACTATTGTGGATGGCAAAATAGTCGGATTTCATACTCGCTCTGATATGTATTTATCCCGCCTCCCCCACTGTTTGCAACATAAAATCTGGCAAAATTTTGGTATCGCAAGTAATGATAGTTATCACAGCTCTCGCTGTTAGGGCTTAGGGTCTGTTGATTAGCATAAAAATAACTTTGTTATATTGCTTTAAATAATCATGGCTTTTATTTTAGCTCGATAATTTTTATTGAGCCTACAACAATGAGCCAATCTTTTCAGCTTAAAGAACAATTTTCGGTAGCACGTCCTATCGAGCAAGTCTTTGACTATTTGGCAGATTTTAGCCAAATTGTCGATTGGGATCCGAGTGTCTTTAGTGCCAAAAAAATATCTCAAGGTGCCATTAAACAAGGTAGTCAATTTGATTTAATTATAAAATCAGCAGGCCGAAAACTACCTATGGCTTATGAGTTAATTGATTATCAACCTTATCACTCATTAACTTTTTTAGGTAAAGCAGAAGGCTTCACAGCCACCGACCGCATTGTTTTAAAAGCGCAAAATGACCATACGCATATTACTTGGCAAGCTGATTTAGAATTTACAGGTGTTTTACAATATCTTATTCCCGTGATGCGTCGCTCATTGCAGCAATTAGGCCAAAACTCCATGCGTGGCCTAGAACAAGCTCTTAATGATAATTATCCTGTTCCTATAGCTGCATCTGAGTCCTTAAAGCAAAAATTAGTTTTACCTGCTCTATGGCCTTTTACGAAATATGGCTATTTGCAAGCACAAAAAAATTGGCATCCTGTTTCTGCGTCAATTAAAAACAAACATGTTGTGATTACTGGCACTAGCTCTGGCTTAGGCTTAGCAGCCGCTAAATCATTAGCTGCTAAAGGGGCTGATCTTACCCTTGTTATGCGTAATGCAAACAAAGCAAAATCTATTCAAGCATCTTTAATCAAAGAAACGGGAAATCCACACATTCACATCGAATTGGCCGATTTAAGCCTAATGAATGATGTGTTAGCACTAAGTCAACGATTGATAAAAAATGCTAAGCCGATTGATGTCTTAATTAATAATGCTGGGGCATTATTTAATCCGCGCCAACAAACTAAAGAAGGTTTAGAGCAAAGCTTTGCTTTATTACTATTATCGCCTTTTATATTAACCGAACAACTAAAATCTTTATTAATCAAAGGCTCTAGAGTGATTAATGTTTTGTCAGGTGGTATGTATAGCCAAAAAATTGATGTTGATGATCTAGAAAATAAAGGCGGAGCTTATTCTGGCAGTGTTGCTTATGCTAAGGCTAAACGTGGCTTAATGATAACAACCGAACAATGGGCAAACACGTGGCAAACAGATGGGATTTGTGTTCATGCTATGCATCCTGGTTGGGCTGAAACAACAGGTGTTATCAGTGCTTTACCTGAATTTTATCGTTTAACTAAACCTTTATTAAGATCACCAGAGCAAGGTGCTGATACTATTGTTTGGTTGGCAACCGCTACGGAAGCAGGCAAATGTACAGGACTTTTTTGGTTAGATAGACAGCCTCAAGCCACACATTTATTAGCTAAAACCCAAGAGACCGCTCAACAGCGTGAGCAATTACGCTTGTCTTTATTAAGCTATCAACAACGGTTTATGGCTGTACCTCAATAAGTTTGGTAGCCCGTGTGAAGTGCAACGTAACACGGGATTTATGGTAAAAATCATAACTTAATGTTTCAAATACATTTTTTCTGTATTTCGCTACGCTGCATACAGGCTACATAGCTTTCTTTTTGATATGTGATTAGGCATGTCAAACACTCCCAGTTATGCCAAAGTTATAGTCTGTATGCAGCGTAGCTAAGGGCAATCCTGTGATACGTTGCATTTAACACAGACTATTTAACACCTAACTCAATGGGTTTCATTCCTCAACCCATCCGTCTAAGTCTTAATTTAAATCCGTTTAAAAATCAATGAGCCATTAGTTCCGCCAAAACCAAAAGAATTTGACAAAGCAACATCAATCTTCATCGGACGTGCTTGATGCGGCACATAATCTAAACGACAAGCAGGGTCAGGGTTATTTAAATTAATTGTGGGAGGGGCGATATTGTCACGAATCGCCAATACACTAAAAATGGCCTCTACTGCGCCTGCTGCACCTAATAAATGACCAATCATCGACTTGGTAGAGCTAACTGCTAACGTTGTTGCATGTTCACCAAACACACTTTCAATCGCACGCGACTCGGCAACATCACCCGCAGGGGTACTTGTACCATGCGCGTTAATATAATCCACAGCATTTGGTTCAAGTTGAGCATCCTTGAGTGCATTCGTCATTGCGGCTGCTGCACCTTCACCTGTTTCAGGGGGAGCAGTAATATGAAAAGCATCATCACTCATGCCAAAGCCAACTAATTCAGCGTAAATTTTTGCACCACGTTTTAATGCGTGTTCATATTCTTCCAAAATTAAGATACCTGCACCATCGCCCAACACAAAACCGTCACGATCTTTGTCAAATGGACGACTCGCTGCTTGCGGATTATCATTGCGCGTCGATAAGGCTTGCGCTGACGAAAAACCTGCAATGCCTAAAGGCGATGACGCTTTTTCTGCACCACCTGCCACAAATACATCCGCATCACCATACGCAATTAAGCGTGCTGCCAAGCCAATACAATGGGTTGCTGTGGTACAAGCCGTGGTTAACGCTAAATTTGGCCCTTTAAGACCATAACGAATCGCCAACAAACCTGCGGCCATATTAATAATTGAACCCGGCACAAAAAACGGTGAAATTTTACTTTTTTGCAATAGTTGCTGATGGTTTGCTTCGATAGTGGTTAAACCGCCAATGCCAGAACCTAAAGCCACACCAATCCGTGAGGCATTTTCGGGGGTAACAGTGAGTTGCGCATCTTGAATCGCTTGCACACCTGCTGCAATACCATAGTGCATAAATTCATCATAACGGCGTAATTCTTTGGCAGGCAAATATTCTTCAGCTTTAAAATCGCGAACAAGGCCAGCAAAACGGGTTTTATATTGACTGGCATCAAAATGATCAATATGAGAAATTCCACTCTTTCCTTGTAAAATATGGCTCCATGTGCTGGCAACATCTGCCCCTAAACTGGTAACCATGCCCAAACCAGTCACAACAACCCGACGGCGGCTCATATGTTTCTCCAATTATTAACAACATTTAAAAACGAAAACTAGGTGTTGTCGCGTATGGTGAGCGGAGTCGAACCATAGCAAATAACACTTCGACTTCGCTCAGTGTACGATTAAATTATATTTTAGTGCTTATTTAAGCATATTTATTTGACATTAAAATTGCAAAAAAAAACCGCATGACCCGCGGTAACGGGATGCGGTATTTTTGTCAGTTGTCCAATTATTTTGTATTGGCAACAACGTAATCAATGGCAGCTTGTACTGTATTGATTTTTTCAGCTTCTTCATCAGGAATTTCGGTTTCAAATTCTTCTTCTAAAGCCATGACTAATTCAACGGTATCTAAAGAATCAGCACCGAGATCATCAACAAAAGAAGATTCGTTTTTAACGTCTTCTAATTTAACACCTAATTGCTCGGCAACGATTTTTTTAACGCGTTCTTCGATGTTACTCACTTTCTTTGTTCTCCTGTGGGTAGATTCTATTTTTATTGATGTTCTGTATGAGATCATCAATAAACAATCGCCGTAGTGTATGAAGCTCTGCGCTTTATCGCAACACCTAAACGATTGTTTGATTAAAAGAGTTACATATACATACCGCCATTGACGTCTAAAGTCACGCCATTGATGTATCCTGCTTGGTCACTGGCCAAAAAAGCAACAGCATAGGCAATTTCTTCGGGTTGTCCCAAACGGTTTGCTGGAATTTGAGCCAACATCACCGCTTGTTGATCTTCGGTTAAAACATCGGTCATATCGGTTTTAATAAAACCTGGTGCAATACAATTGACAGTAATCGCGCGGCTGCCCATTTCTTTGGCTAAGGCGCGGCTAAAACCTTCTAAGCCTGCTTTTGCAGCGGCATAGTTACATTGTCCTGCATTACCCATTTGGCCGACCACAGAACTAATATTAATAATTCGCCCCCAACGTGCTTTACCCATGCCTTTTAAACAGGCTTTGGATAAACGAAAAATGGCCGTTAAGTTGGTATTAATCACCGCATCCCAATCGCTATCTTTCATGCGTAATAACAAACCGTCTTTAGTAATACCCGCATTATTAACTAAAATTAATGGTGTACCAAAACGCTCTTGTACTTGGGCTAAAAATTTATCAATTGCATCAGCTTGTGTGACATCTAATGCCAAGCCAGCACCATTATATTCTGCTAAATATTGGCTAATGGCCTCTGCACCTGCCTCGGTGGTGGCTGTACCAACCACAATCGCACCTTGACTCGCTAATTGTTGAGCAATTGCCTTACCAATACCACGACTTGCGCCTGTCACAATGGCAACTTTGCCTTGTAATGACATAATAAACTCCTATTTGATCGCCAAAGCTGCCGTTAATCCTGCAACATTTTCTAAAGACTCACAGATCAGTGCTTTGTTAATACGTTTATTTAAACCACACAACACTTTGCCCGAACCACATTCAACGACACGAGTGACACCTTGTGCGGCTAAATACTCAACGGTTTGTACCCAACGTACAGGGCTATAAAGCTGTGCTACTAAAGCTTGGCGAATAGCGGTGACATTTGGTTCAACCGTTGCCCCAACATTTTGCACCACAGGAATTGCAGCTTGATGAAAATCGATATTATCTAAGGCTTCACCTAACATAGCCGCCGCAGGACGCATTAAAGAACTATGGGCTGGTACACTGACAGGTAAAATAAGCGCGCGTTTTGCACCACGTTCAGAGGCTGCCTTCATTGCAGCATTGACAGCGTCTGTTTCGCCGGCAATAACGACTTGTGCAGGTGCATTAAAATTGACCGCTTCGACAATGCCAACCTTGCTTGCTGATTGACAGGACGCAATGACATCCGCATCATCTAAACCTAAAATCGCAGCCATTGCTCCTAAACCCATTGGTACAGCTTGTTGCATTAAGCGTCCGCGCAAGGCGACTAATCGTACACCATCAGCTAGAGACATGA